>CBFGVC010000064.1:0-10021 GCA_965652255.1 uncultured Fibrobacteria bacterium
GAGCAGTATACAGCGAGCTCCCGGGCCAACCCCGCCTCGTGACAAGTCGTTACCGCGCCGAAACCCAAGGCCATGATCCCAGACTTTCGCGCGGGAATCCGTGCATTCCAGCGTAATCCGGACGGGAGGAAGGCTTCCGCGAGAACACCCCCGCCGCTTTGTAATTTCCGGAAACCCTGTCATCCGGAGGATCCCATGTCGCTGCATATCGGTTCCGTCGCTCCCGACTTCACGCAAAATTCCAGCCAAGGACCCATTCGCTTTCACGATTACATCGAGGGCAGCTGGGTGGTGTTCTTCTCCCATCCGGCCGACTTCACGCCCGTCTGCACGACCGAGCTCGGCATGACCGCGAAGCTCGCCTCCGAATGGAAGAAGCGGGGCGTGAAGGTCATCGCGCTTTCGGTGGACAGCGAGGCCTCGCACAAGGGATGGATTCCCGACATCAACGAGACCCAAGGCTGCAACGTGGATTACCCCATCCTCGCCGACGAGGACAAGTCGGTGTCGATCCTGTACGACATGTTCCAGCCCGAGGCGAACGACAAGTTCACCGTGCGCTCGGTATTCATCATCGACCCGAACAAGAAGATCCGGGCGATGATCACCTACCCGGCCTCCACCGGCCGGAACTTCGACGAGATCCTGCGCGTGATCGATTCGCTGCAGCTCACCGACGGTTACAAGGTGGCCACGCCCGTCAACTGGAAGGACGGCGACGACGTGGTGATCGCCCCGGCCCTGCAGGATCCGGAGGAGCTGAAGCAGCGCTTTCCGAAGGGGTACAAGGTGGTGAAGCCGTATCTGCGCATGACGCCGCAGCCGAATAAATAGGTGGATCGTGGATCGTGGATAGAGAATCGTGAAACCCGGGATTCGATCCAGGGTCCGCTATTCACTGTTCACGATCCACTATCCACGATCCACTATCCACGATTCACGATTCACGAACCACGGTTCAGGGGCATTTGCAACCCGGCAGGGGGGAACTCTCGCGATCGCCTTTTCATTGGGGGGACGCTGTGGGCTGTCCGCCGTCCGCCGTAAGCTGATCGCTGCAGGCCAAATGGTCGGGACTGCAGGATTCGAACCTGCGACCCTCTGCTCCCAAAGCAGATGCTCTACCAGACTGAGCCAAGTCCCGTGGGGAGGAAATCTAACCGTTCCTTGCTGACCGCGGTATGCCGCAAGCCGTAAGCCGTATGCCGCCGGCTTCCGAGCTACCTTTCCCCCGTGCTTTACAACCTCCTCTACCTCGTTCCCAAGAATTGGCTCAGCCGCTTCGTCGGCGTCCTCGTGGGGCGGCGCTGGCCGCTCGGGCTTCATCGCGTCGTCCGCGACGCGATGATCCGGGCGTTCAAGCCGGATGTGACCGAGGCCGAGCTGCCGCTCGATCGATACGACACCTGGCAGGCCTTCTTCACCCGCCGCCTCAAGCCCGGCGCGCGTCCCCTGGACGCGGCCGCGCTCGTATGCCCGGTGGACGGGATGCTGACCAGCCGGGGGCTTTTGGCCTCGCCCGACATGCGCCTCGCGCAGATCAAGGGAATCGATTACACCCTGCGCGACCTCCTGGCGGGGTGGGATTCCGCTCCCTACGAAGGCGGGGCGTACCTGACGGTCTATCTCGCGCCTTGGAATTACCATCGCATCCACGCGCCCGCCGACGCGGCGGTGACGCGCGCGCGCCACGTGCCCGGCGCCCTGTGGCCCGTGAACGCCTGGAGCGTTCGGAACATCGCGGGCCTCTTCGCGCGCAACGACCGCGTGCTGGTGGAGATGGAATCGGAGGGCGCGCGCATGGCGCTCGCGCTGGTGGGCGCCACCAACGTGGGGCGCACCACGCTGGCTTTCTGCGACCTGAGGGGAAACGTCTCCCGTCGCGCGGCCGATCCCGCATGCGACTTCGCTCCCGCCGTGCCGCTCGCGGTCGCCAAGGGCGGCGACCTTGCCTGCTTCGAGATGGGCTCGACCATCGTGCTGGTGCTCGACGCGGCCTGGGCCGCGCGACTGCGGCCCGACCTCCTGGCATCCGACGCGCCGGTTCCCGTGCGCCTGGGGCAGGCGCTTTCCACCTGACCTCCACCGGTTTGATCCCGGCGCGGCAACCGTGAAGATCGAAGTTTCCCCCGAGATGCTCGAAAGCCTGCGGCAGTATGCCCGAGGGTTCGAGGCCGGCGGGAGAACGCCCCCCATCCTCGCGCATTTTGCCGGCGGAGCCGATCCCGTGTTTCCCTTCGCGCCCGATTCCGACCGCGGCCTGGGCATGCTGCTGATGGCCGCCGCGTTGTACCGGCCGGAAGGGGAGGAAGCGGCCGCGCGCCTGCTTGCAGGACTGTACCGGCGCTACGATAGCTCGATCTTCAAGCTCAACCGGCAGCCCTTCGAGCCGTTGCGCGACGCCGTCGCGGAACTCGCGCCGCGCCTCGATCCGGAAGATCGCGATCGCATCCCCGGAATCCTGCGCAGCGTGTGCGACTTCTTCTATCGCGTGGGTCCGCTGGGCGCGTGGCTCGCCGCCGCGCCCGACTGGGAGGCCCGCGCGGGAGAGTTGTGCCACGAGATTTACTGGATGGGCGCGCATTCGCGCACGCGGACGAAGGCGCGCCATTTCCTGTGGCTGGCCTGCCAGGTTCCGGGCTTCGGCGCGCGCCACGCGCAGGCGCTTACCTTCGCCTGGCCGGCGGGGGAGGGGCACATGCGCCTGCTCTTCGACGTGATCCGCCCCGCGCGCGGTTTCCGGATCCCCGCCCCGGAGGAACGGGCCGAGGCCTTCTCAGGCCTTGCGCGCGCCGTCTTTCCCGGGGCGCCGTGGCGCTTTCAGGCTCCCGCCGAGGCGTTCTTGCGGCGCGAGGGACCCGACTTCGCCTGCCGCGCGGCGCAAGGCGGTTGCCGCCCGTGCGCGCTCGCCCCGCATTGCCCGGCCTCGGCGCGCTTCCTCGCGCGCGGCGATGCCGCCATGAACGGCGGCGGGAATGAATAGGTTTACGCGCATGCACGCCCGGCTTCGTGATCGCGTCCGCGCGCTTGGTGCGGGGGCCGTGCTTCCGGCCTCCGCGTTCGCGGTCCCGGCACTCGCCTTGCTTTTGCTGGCGGCCTGCGACGACTCCGGCGGAATGCGCAACGTGCGCGGGGTGGAGTGGATGGGCCGCCCGCTTCCTATCGCCTCCGTGGTCGCGAATCCCTCGGGCGAAGCGCTCCATGCCATGGGGATTCCACCGGTTTCGTATCCGCCCGGCAACCTGTATGGGGCTCCGCCAGGGGAGTGGGGGGATTCGCTGCGTCTTTTGGAGTTCCACGGGGAACTGGAGGCCTATGCGGCTTTTCAGGAACTGGCCGCGGAACCGGAGGACATCTCCCCGGGCATCACCGTGCTTAAGGGGCGGGTCTGCTTTCGTCGCGGACGCTGGATCGGCCTCCTCGACGCCTGGAGCTGGAAGGGAGCCGTGTGGCATGACACGGCGTTGGCCCTGCCGCAGGCGGAAGCGACGGGCCGCCTCCCGGCCGTTTTCGGGGCGATGCTGCACCAAGGGCGCTTTCCGGGATCGGAAAGAATCCTGACTCGTGAAATCCTCGGCATGCCGATCGGTCCGGCGCTCGCGGTCGCGATGGACTGCCATGGCGACACGGCTTGGTTGTATGTCGCCCCGCATCGTGAAAAAGCGTCCCGCGCTGCGGATTCCGGCGCATGGGAGGGCTGGCGGGCGGATCCGGGGGAGAGCGGGATGTTTTCGCGGGAAAGTCGCGATTTGCCCCCGGTTCGGCTCGCGGTTTTTCCTCCCGGTGTCGTTGCCGTGGAGGGCTGCTTCGACCAAAACCTGAGCAATAATTGGATTAAACGTCAAAAATCGTCCATTAAAATCATAAAGAAATCCCTAAATACCTTAAAATCATTAATTTTCGATTGACATCACCCAAAACGGGCGCTATTTACTGAAAGGCGAATTTAAACCTTTTTGCCACGAAGGAGAGCCCATGAGCCATATCCAGGCCCTTGAAAACGAGATCGCCGCGCTGAAGGAAGAGTTCGAAAAGTTCGAGAAGGGGAACAAGTCGGCCGGCACGCGCGCGCGCAAGGTTCTCCAGAACATCAAGCGCATTTCGCAGGACATCCGGGTGCAGATCCAGGTGGCGAAGAAGGGCGAAGACAAGGCGTGAGCCCGCTCCGCGCCGGAGACCGGCGCGCGATTTCGAAAGAGCGCCCCCTTGCGGGCGCTCTTTCTTTTTTCCCATTCTTTTTCCCTTTCTTTTTATCCATTCGATCGACGGTTTTCATCGGCGCTCGCCGCTCCCGCGCATCCTTCGCGGGGCCGCGGCCCCCGCGAAGGATTTCCGCGAAGATTATCCCTCCGAATGTCCCCGAATTTCCGGTTTTTTCCGCTCTTTTTCTAGGTTATGCGCGACAAGGCGATTCTCGCCGCGCGCGCCGCGCGGCCGAGGGAGCGCCCGCGAAGGGGTTCACGTGTTCGGATACATCTCGAGCGACATCGGAATCGACCTGGGCACCGCCAACACGCTGGTACATGTCGCGGGCCGCGGCATCGTGATCAACGAGCCTTCCGTGGTGGCGGTGGATCGCCGCAGCAACAAGGTGCTCGCGATCGGTTCCGAGGCCAAGCAGATGCTCGGCCGCACGCCGGGCGAGGTCACCGCCATCCGTCCCATGAAGGACGGCGTGATCGCCGACTTCCAGCTCGTCGAGGCGCTGCTCACGCGGCTCATCAAGACGGCGCAGAAATATCCGCTCTTCTTCCTGCGCCCGCGCATCGTCGTCGGCGTCCCTTCCGGCATCACCGAGGTGGAGAAGCGCGCCGTGCTCGACGCCGCGCGCAAGGCCGGCGCGCGCGAGGTGCACCTGGTCGCCGAGCCGATGGCCGCGGCCATCGGCATGGGCATCCCGGTGGAGGATCCCAGCGGCAACATGATCATCGACATCGGCGGCGGCACGTCCGAGATCGCCGTCATCGCGCTTTACGGCATCGTGTGCGACACGTCGGTGCGCGTGGGCGGCGACGAGATGGACGAGGCGATCATCAGCTACCTCAAGAAGAACTACAACCTGCTGGTGGGCGAGAGCATGGCCGAGAAGATCAAGATGACGATCGGCTCCGCCTATCCGCTGGAGCCCGAGCTCGAGATGGAGGTGAAGGGCCGCGACCTGGTCGCCGGCGTCCCGCACACGCTCAAGCTCACCTCGGCGGAAATTCGCGAAGCGCTCGCCGAACCGGTGAACGCGATCGTCGAGGCGGTGCGCAAGGCCCTGGAGCAAACGCCTCCCGAGCTCTCCGCCGACCTGATGGACAAGGGGATCGTGATGACCGGCGGCGGCGCGCAGCTGCGCGGCCTCGACGAGCTGCTTCGCCGGGAGACGGGCCTGCCCGTCAACGTGATCGACGATCCGCTCGTGTGCGTGTGCAAGGGCACGGCGCGCATCCTCGAGGACATGGACAAGTATTACAAGGTGCTGATGGATTCCCAGCGCTGAGCGGGAAAAGCAGGGCGGGAGGGCCGGCAGGCGGGAGGGACGGAAGGCCGCGGCATTTCACCCTTCCCCCCTTCCCGCCCTCCCTCCTTCCCGCCTTCCCGAGATGAACGGCACGAACCCAATGATTTTTGCAGGAGCCGGATCACGGTGAACATCCTGGGATGGCTGCGCAAGGCCCTCACCGTCTGGAACGGCGTCTTCTCCTTCCTGCTCGCGCTCGTCTTCTCGGGCATCCTGCTTTCGCTCGATCCCGGCGGAAAGCGCGTGTTCCACGACGTGATGCTGGGAACGGTGCTGTATCCCGTGCAGTCCGCGCTTTCCAGCCTCGGCGGCACGGTGGGCATCCATCGCGAGAACGAGCGCCTCCGGCGCGAGAACGCCGCCCTGCGCACCGAGAACGACTGGCTGCGCCAGCAGAACCGCCAGGCTCCCCGCCTCGAGGCGATGGAGCGCTTCCGCAGCGCCGTGGCCCTCCGGCTCGCCCCCGCGCGCGTGATCGCGCAGGATCCCGGCCGGTTGCAGTCCACCTGGGTGATCGACCTGGGGGCCGCCGATTCCGTGGACGTGAACATGCCCGTGCTCACTTCCCGGGGCGTGGTGGGCAAGACGGTCAAGGTCTACCGGAACCGCAGCCTCGTGCAGCTTCTTTCCGACCCGGCCTTCCGCGCGTCGGTGCTGTCGGATCGCAGCCGGGCCCGGGGAATCCTCGAGGCCGACGGCCCGGGACGGCTGGTCGCGCGCTTTCCCGCCGGATCCGACGTGGCGCGTGGCGACACGCTGACGACCACGGGCCTGGGAGGCGTGTTTCCCAAGGGCCTGCGCCTGGGCATGGCCGGCCGCGAGGTCACGCGGCAGGAGAAGGAGAACCAGGATGTCATGCGCGCCTTCCGCGTGGCGCCGTTCCAGGACCCGAACCGGGTCGAGGAGGTCTTCGTGCTGATCCGCGCCGACCGCTGGACGATGGGAGACACGCTGCCGTGAGCGAACTGATCCGCAAGGGAGGATTCGTCCTCGACCTCGTCATCCTGGCGGGAGCGCTGATCCTGCAGCAAACGCTGGCCCGCTGGATCGCCGTGGGGAGCATCCGTCCCGACTTCCTGCTCATCGCCCTCACCGCCGTGGCCCTGCGGCGCGGTCCCGTGTTCGGGCTGTACGCGGGCCTGTTCCTGGGCCTGCTGCAGGACGTGTACGCCTACGAGAGCCTGGGGGCGGGGGTCCTGGCCAAGGCGATCGTGGGCTACGCCCTGGGATTCTTCGAGGAGAAGGTGATGAAGGTGATGGCCGCCACGCGCGTGCTGCTGCTGGCCCTGGCGGTCGTGCTCCACGACCTCGTTTTCTTCCTTGCGGCGGGCTACCGAGGCGGCTTCTTCTACGAGACCTTGCTGCTGCAGTCGCTGCCCTCGACGGTTTACACGCTGGTGTTGGGGGCCATCGCCTTCTACTTCGCCGCGGGGTTCAAGCCCCGGGAGGTCTGACGGCTTGCGCGTTCCGCACTCGAACCCCCTCGACGACCCGCATTACCGGGCCGCGGCTTCGCGGGGGCTGCTGATCTTCCTGCTCGCCGCCGCCGTGCTGCTGGCGGGGCGCATGTTCCACCTGCAGGTGATCCGCGGCGGCTACCACAAGTCGCTCTCGGAGCAGAACAGCATCCGCCTTCAGGTCGTGAAGGCCCCGCGCGGACTCATCTACGACCGCAACGGCGTCATCATCGCCCGCAACCGTCCCTCGTGGCAGATCGTGATCCTTCCCACCGAGCTGCGCCGCGACGTGCCGCTCCTCGAGCGCCTCTTGCGCTTCCGCGACGCGGCGGGCGCGCGGCTTTTCGACTCGGCGCACGTGGCCTGGAGCCTCGAGCGCGCGCGTTGGCGGCGCTTTCAGCCGCTGGTGATCTACGAGGACGCGCCCTTCGAGGTGGTGTCGCTGGTCGAGGAGCACCAGACCGACCTTCCCGGCGTGGCGACGCTCATCGAGTCGCGGCGCGCCTATCCCTTCGGGCCGGCGGCGGGTCATGTCCTCGGGTACATGGACGAGGTCAAGGAGGACGAGGTGGGCACGGCCGGGGGCCGCAGCGCCGCGGGCGACAGCCTCCTGCCCTACGCGCGCGGCGACCGGATCGGCCGCAAGGGCCTCGAGAGGCAATACGAGTCGTACTTCCGCGGCCGCGACGGCGTCCGCTACGTGAAGGTGAACGCCTTCGGCAAGCAGGTCGAGGTGATCGAGAGCATGTCGCGCCGGGATCCCGTTCCCGGCCGCAACCTCTACACCACCCTCGACATGAGGCTGCAGGTCATGGCCGAGTCGCTCCTCACCGACACCCTCCGCGGCGCGGTGGTGGCGCTCGATCCGCGAAGCGGCGAGGTGCTGGCCATGGCCTCCTCGCCCCGGCTCGACGGCAACGTCTTCTCGCTCAACCGGGCGAGGCGCGCCCGCGAATGGGCGCGCCTCGCCCTCGACTCGGCGCGGCCGCTGCACAATCGCGCCACCAACGGGGGCTACGAGCCCGCCTCCACCTTCAAGGGCGTGGTGGGCCTCGCGGCCCTGGAGGCGGGCATCCCGCCCAACGCCCGCATGCCGCGCGCGTGCTTCGGGGGCTACCGCTTCGGAAACCGGACCTGGCGTTGCTGGGACCATAAGGGCCACGGCCCGACCGACATGGTCTCCGCCTTCGAGGTCTCCTGCGACGTGTACTACTACCAGGTGGGCCTGCAGATCGGGATGGACCGGATCAACGCCATGGCGCGGCGCTTCGGATTCGGGCAAAAGACCGGCATCGACCTCGAGGACGACCGCAGCGGCCTCCTGATGGACTCCGCCACCTACGAGCGCATGTACGGCCGGCGCGGCTGGCGCTGGACGCCGGGCCTCACCCTCAACCTGTCCATCGGGCAGGGGCAGATCGCCACGCCGCTGCAGCTGGCGAACTTCGCGGCCGGCATGGCCACGGGCGGCCCCATTTACCGCCCGCACCTTTTGCGCGAGGTGCGCGACCCGTCGGGCCGCCTGGTGCGGGCGAACCGCCCCGAGGTGCTCCACGACGTGGACCTGACCCCGGAGGAGCTCGAACTGATGCGCAAGTCGCTTTCCCAGGTGGTGAACGGGACACGGGGAACGGCCAAGCGCGCCCAGGTGCCCGGAGTGTGGGTGGGCGGCAAGACCGGCTCGGCCGAGAACCCCCACGGCGACCTGACCCACGCGCTGTTCGTGGGCGCCGCGCCGCTCGACGACCCGCGCATCGCCGTGGCGGTGGTGCTCGAGAACGCCGGCGGCGGCGGCAGCAAGGCGGCCCCCATCGCCGGGGCGCTCATGAGGAGGCACCTGCTCGATGAACCGTAGGGAAACGCTTTCGCGCGCGCCCGACAAGGTGCTCCTGGCCACGCTGGCCGCGCTTTTGGTGATCGGCCTCATGGCCGTGTACTCCGCCACGGTGGGGGAGGCCGACCGCCTGTGGCAGAAGCAGGCCGTTTACGCGGCCATCGGCTTCGTGTTCATGGCCGGGCTGTACGTGGTGCCGCCGCGCTTCCTCTACGCGGCGGCGTATCCCTTCTACGTCCTCTCGCTGCTGCCGCTCATCTATATCATCGTCTTCAAAAGCGGCTCGGTGGAGCGCTGGATCGCCCTGCCCGGGGGCTTCAACCTGCAGCCCAGCGAGCTGGCGAAGATCGCGCTGCTTTTGGCCATGTCGCGGTACCTGTCGTTCCAGCCGGTGAGCCTGGCCTCTCCGCGCACGTTGGCGATGCCGTTTTTGCTCTTCATCGTCCCCTTCGTGCTGGTGCTGATGCAGCCCAACCTGAGCACGGCCCTGAGCTTCGTCGCCATGACCGCCATGATGGCCTTTTTCGCGGGCCTCTCGCTGCGCGACCTGTTCTTCTTGTCCTCGCCGCTGTTCTCGGTGATCCTCACCTTCAACAACTACGCCTGGGCGGGCCTTTTCATCATCCTCATCGCGGTGATGTGGCGCACCCGCGCGGCGCTGCGCTCGGTGGTCTTCTGGCTCACGGCCAACATCGCCGCGGGCTACGCGGCCATCTTCGTGTGGAACCGCGTCCTGTACGCGCACCAGCGCGACCGCATCCTCACCTTCGTCGACCCGCAGATGGACCCGCAAGGCTCGGGGTATCAGGTGCTGCAGAGCCAGGTGGCCATCGGCTCGGGAGGCCTCGTCGGCAAGGGTTACCTCAACGGCACGCAGACCAACCTGAGCTTCCTGCCCGAGGAGCACACCGACTTCATCTTCTCGGTGCTGGGGGAGCAGTTCGGCTTCGCGGGCGGCATCGTCATCCTGGGCCTGTTCCTGCTGCTCTTGCAGCGCATCCTGGGCGTGGCGGTGGACGCGCGCAGCCGGTTCACGGCGCTGTTCGCGGTGGGCGCTGCGGGCATCCTGTCCTTCCACGTGCTGGTGAACATCTCGATGACGATGGGGATGATGCCGGTGACGGGATTGCCCTTGCCGTTCCTTTCGTACGGGGGATCGTTCCTCATCTCCTGTTTGATCATGCTGGGGATATTGATCAACCTCCGGGCGCATGGGGAATATCT
>CBFGVC010000065.1:0-10013 GCA_965652255.1 uncultured Fibrobacteria bacterium
GGGCGGAGGAATTGGGCGAAATTCCCCTGAAAACGCGGGAAAGGCGGGCCCGGGGCGGCGCCGGGGATATTTATGGACAAAATGGTAAATAGATAAAATAGTCCATTGAAAATTCCGCGCGCGGAGATAGATTATGCCCCATGATCCACGAAGGCGCGCTTCCTTACCTCGGAGTCTTCGCCTTCCCCGTCGCCGCGGGGCTCCTGAGCGGCGTGACGCATTGCGCCGCCATGTGCGGGCCCATCCACCTCTTCCTCGCGCGCGGCGAGGGCCGCGGACTGTGGGCCTACCACGTCGGCCGCGTGGTCACCTACGGCGGCATCGGCCTTTTGGCCGGCTTGCTCGCGGCGGGGGTCCGTTTCGAGGGGGCGGGGTGGGTGTGGGCGGCCCTTTACGCGATCCTGGGCCTCCGGCTGGTCGGGATGCCGCTTTGGCCGGCCGCCTGGGGCGTGCGCTACGGGGGCTGGATGTCCCGGAAGCTCCGCCCCCTCATGACGCGCGCCGCGTCGGGGAATCCCGCCGTCCTGTTCGCCTTCGGGCTCGCGGCCGGCTTCCTGCCCTGCGCCACCACGGCCGCCGGGATCGCCTGGGCGGCCGGCACGGCCGACCCGCTCACGGGCGGCGCGGGCATGGCCATCCTCGGCGCGGGCACCTTGCCGCTTTTCCTCGCCTGGCCGCGCAAGTGGTTCCCCCGGGGCAAGTGGTATCACGCGGCGCTCGGCGTCGGCCTGCTCGCGCTGGCCGCGTGGAAGGCCTACGGACTGGCCTTCGCCGCCGAGGCGGCGTGCCACTGAAGGAAATGCGAAATGCGAAATGAGAAATGCGAAATAATCCGAAATCCCGAGCCGGCTTGTGCGCGGGAATACCGGGGCCGTTCGTTTTGCTTGTCTTGCTTTTCGCATTTCTCATTTCGCATTTCTCATTTCCCCTGAGGCCCTCCCATGACCCAACCCGCCGACAAGCCCAAAAGTTCCCTCAAGGAATACCTCATCCTGATCCTCATCATCCTCGTCGGCCTGCCGATCGCCTGGTACTGGGGCGCGCGCGACGGGCGCGACTTGGCCGCCAAGGCCTATGGCGAGGCCGCGGAATCCGCCGCGGACGACGAGGACTACGACGATTACGATGACTACGACGACTCCGACGACGATCATGAGGAGGATGTCGCCTCATCGTCCGAGGCGACGCCGGAGGCGATCGGGCGGGGGGAGACCCTCTACAAGGCCAATTGCGCGGCCTGCCACGGGGAGAAGGGCGACGGCAAGGGCCCGGCGGCGGTGGCCTTCACTCCCGCGCCTCGCGACTTCACCGATCCGAACGCGAAGTGGACCAAGGGCCGCGAGCCCGCGCAGGTCTTCGCCAGCATCTCGAACGGCATCGAGGGCACGGGCATGGCGGGCTTCGCGGGAGCGCTTACGGAGGCGCAGCGCTGGGACCTGGTGCATTACATCGCCTCGCTTTCCGGGGCGGGGGAGCGCTGATGGAAGTCCTCTACATCCTCATCCCTCTCTCGGTGGTGCTTGCGGTAGCCTTCACGGTCGCCTGCGTGCGCGCCATCCGACAGGGGCAATTCGACGACCTGGAAAGCCCCAAGTGGCGCATCCTCTTCGAGGGCAACACCCGGCCCCTCGAGGATTCCCGGAAGGCTCCGGTCGCGGACGGAAATGAAAAAGTTGGCGTGAAAACCCCGAACGCGGACACGCGGAGGAGCGAATCAGCATGATCACGGTACGGTACGACGACAAGATCACGAAGATGTTCCTGATCGCGACCCTGTTCTGGGGCGTGATCGGAATGGCCGCGGGCGTGCTGCTCGCGCTGCAGCTGGCCGACTGGCGGTTCAACTTCGGGCTGCCCTGGCTCACCTTCGGGCGCCTGCGGCCGGTGCACACCAACGCGGTGATCTTCGCGTTCGCGGGCAACGCCATCTTCTGCGGCGTGTACTACTCGCTGCAGCGGCTGACCAAGGCCAGGTTGTTCAGCGACCTGCTCTCGCGCATCCACTTCTGGGGCTGGCAGCTCATCATCGTGCTGGCGGCGGTGTCCTTCGTCTTCGGCGTGACCACCGGCAAGGAGTACGCCGAGCTCGAATGGCCCATCGACATCCTGGTGGCCGTGGTGTGGCTGGTGTTCGCCTTCAACTTCTTCGCCACCCTGGTGAAGCGCCGCGAGAAGCACATCTACGTCGCCATCTGGTTCTACATCGGCACCATCGTCACCATCACGGTGCTGCACGTGGTCAACTCGCTGGCGATCCCCGTGTCGCTGACCAAGAGCTATCCGGTCTACGCGGGGGTGCAGGACGCCCTCGTGCAATGGTGGTACGGCCACAACGCGGTGGGCTTCTTCCTCACCACGCCGTTCCTGGGCCTCATGTATTACTTCGTGCCCAAGGCCGCGGGCCGCCCCGTGTATTCGTACCGCCTCTCGATCATGCACTTCTGGGCGCTGGTGTTCCTCTACATCTGGGCCGGCCCCCACCACCTGCACTACACCGCGCTCCCCGACTGGGCCCAGTCGCTGGGCATGGTGTTCTCCGTCATGCTGCTGGCGCCCTCCTGGGGCGGCATGATCAACGGCCTGCTCACTTTGCGCGGGGCGTGGGACCGCCTTCGCACCGACCCGGTGCTCAAGTTCTTCGCCGCGGCGATCACCTTCTACGGCATGTCCACCTTCGAGGGGCCGCTCATGTCGATCAAGAGCGTGAACGCGCTCTCGCACTACACCGACTGGACCATCGGGCACGTCCACAGCGGCGCGCTCGGCTGGGTCGCGCTCCTGATCTTCGGCATGGCCTATTGGCTCGTGCCGAAGATGTGGAACACGCGCCTGCACAGCGTGGCCATGGCCAACGCGCATTTCTGGCTGGCGTTGGTGGGCATCCTCTTCTACATCGTCACCATGTGGGCCGCGGGCGTCACCCAGGGCCTCATGTGGAAGGAATTCACCGCCGACGGCCTGCTGGCCTATCCGGGCTTCGTGGAGACGGTCACCAAGCTCAACCCGTACTACTGGGGACGGGCCTTGGGCGGGTTGCTCTTCCTCGCGGGCGCCATCCTCTCGATCGTCAACCTCATGCGCACCGCGCGCGCGGGGACCTTCGCCGAGGGCGAGATCCAGGTGCCCGAGGCCGCCCCGGAGCCGCATAATCCCCCGCACTGGCACGCCGTGCTGGAGCGCAAGCCCATGGTGCTGGCGATCCTCACCCTCGTGGTGATCTCGATCGGAGGGCTCGTCGAGCTGGTCCCGACCTTCCTCGTGAAGGGCAACGTGCCCACCATCGCCTCGGTCAAGCCCTGGACCCCGCTGGAGCTGGAAGGCCGCGACATTTACGTGCGCGAAGGATGCTACACCTGCCACTCGCAGATGGTGCGTCCCTTCCGCGACGAGGTCGCGCGCTACGGCGATTACTCCCGTCCGGGCGAGTTCATTTACGACCGGCCCTTCCAGTGGGGCTCCAAGCGCACCGGGCCCGATTTGCACCGCGTGGGCGGAAAGTACAGCCACCTGTGGCACCTGCGCCACATGGAGGACCCGCGCGTGACCTCGCCGGGCTCGGTGATGCCCTCTTACCACTTCCTCGTGGAGAACGAGCTCGACCTGCGCCTTTTGCCCCGCAAGATCCGCGTGCTGCGCCAGCTCGGTACGCCCTACACCGACGAGGAGGAGGCCGACGCCATCGGCCTGGCCCGCGCGCAGGCGCGGGAGATCGCCGCCGAGCTGGAGCGCGACGGCGCGCCCGGCATGGCCGACCGGGAGATCATCGCCATGATCGCCTACCTCCAGCGGCTCGGCACCGACATCAAGAAAGGAGGCGCCCTGTGATGCGCCTGGTCATGGAGGCCGCGGGCCTCGCGTTCTGGCCCTCGCTGTCGCTCGCGGTGTTCTTCGCCGCATGCCTCGGCATGCTCGCCTGGATCTACCGGCCCGGTTCCAAGGCCTTTTACCGGAAGATGAGCGGCATGGCCCTTGAGTTCGAGACCGAAAACGAAACCCGAAACGTCCGTCCCAGCCCGGAGAACTGAGCATGCAACCCAAGGACGAGATCCTCGACCACGGACAGGATTACGACGGCATCAAGGAGTACGACAACCCGCTGCCGCGCTGGTTCCTGCTGATGTTCTACGCGAGCATCATCTTCGCGTTCCTCTATACGGCTTATTATACCGCGAAGGCCCGCGCCATCTCGCAGGCGACCGGCCACGGGGAAAGCCTCGCGTGGTCGGGAGCCCGCCTGGCCGCCGAAGTCCGCGCGGCGGAAGCGAGCCGCGCGGCCTTCGCGCCGCCCGAGGGCGGCGCCTTGGTCGCCTACCTGCGCGACCCCGGCAACATCTCGCGCGGCGAGGCGCTGTACAAGGCCAATTGCGCGGCCTGCCACGGCGAGCAAGGGCAGGGCGTGATCGGCCCCAACCTCACCGACCGGTACTGGATCCACGGAGGAAGCCCCGAGGCCATCCTGCACTCCATCGCCGCCGGCTGGCCCGAAAAGGGCATGCCCGGCTGGGAGGTCTCGCAAGGCCCCGAGAAGGTCCATTGGCTCGCCGCCTACGTCACGAGCCTCAAGGGCCGCAGCGTGGCGAACCCGAAGGAACCGCAGGGGGAGGAAGAGTAAATGCGGAATGCGAAATGCGAAATGCGAAAAGAAGAAAAATCGCAGGGAGGAGTCCGGCTTCCAACGCGGGAATTTTCACCGCGTTCCGTTTTCCATTTCGCATTTCTCTTTTCGCATTTCGCATTTGAATTTCGTACGGGATTTCGTGACCTGAACAGAATGCCGGTCGTCGCATGACCTCTCCCGAACCCGCCTCCGTTCCCCGCCCCTCCGTCTCTGACGCATTGCGCCTGGGCGAGAACGAAACCCAGCCCACCATCGGCGAGGGCGGCCGCCGCAACTGGATCTATGCCCGCGAGGTGAAGGGCTGGTTCACCCGACGCCGCAACCTCGTCGCGTGGATCCTGCTCGCCGTCTATCTCGGCGTGCCGTGGCTGCGCTGGGAGGGCCTGCCGCTCCTGCAGGTGGACGTGTTCGCGCGCCGCCTCCTGCTGTTCGGGAATTTCTATTACGCGCAGGACATCCGCCTGTTCCTGCCGGGCTTCCTGGCCTTCATCGTCTTCGTATTCCTCTTCACGGCCAAGTGGGGGCGCGTCTGGTGCGGCTGGGCCTGCCCGCAAACCGTGTTCCTGCAATTCGTCTTCGCGCCCGTCGAGAAATGGATCGAGGGGCGCGCCTCGGTGCGCCGCGCGCGCGACGCCGCGGGATTCACCTGGGACAAGGCCTGGCGCAAGGTGGCGAAGCATGGGGCCTTCTTCGCCATCGCCGGGTTGATCGGGAATACGGCGCTGGCGTACTTCTGGGGCCGCGACAACGTGCTGTGGGCCCTCTCCAATCCGCCTTGGGTGAATCCGGCGGGCTTCGCCTTCGTGGCGGCCTTCACGCTGGTGTTCTACTGGGTGTTCGCGTTCTTCAAGGAGCAGGCCTGCGTCATCGTCTGCCCGTACGCGAAGTTCCAGAGCGTGCTGCTCGACGAGCGCAGCCTGATCGTGGGCTACGACGCGACGCGCGGCGAGCCGCGCGGCCGGGGCGCCAGGCGCGAGGGGCTGGGCGACTGCGTCGATTGCCGCCAGTGCATCGCCGTGTGCCCCACCGGCATCGACATCCGCAAGGGCGTGCAGCTCGAATGCCTGCACTGCACGCGCTGCATCGACGCCTGCGACGACATCATGAAGGCCTGGAAGAAGCCCTCCGGCCTGATCCGCTACGCCTCGCTTGACGAGCTCGCCGGAAAGGTCGCCCGCGGGGCGCGCAAGCGCCTCATCGTGTACGGGGTTCTCATGACCGCGCTGGGCGCGCTGTCGGCGTGGCTGGTCCTGACGCGCCCGGAGGTCAGCATCGATCCGCTCCGCAAGGGGCGCGAACCTTACGTGATGCTCGGGCAGGATTCCGTCGTGAACACCTTCGTGCTCAACCTGCGCAACAAAAGCCCGCACCGGCGCGAGGTGGGGGTGGAGTTCGGCGAAGCCTTCGCGGGACGGCACGATTGGGAAGGACGGCGCTATTCGATGGGATCGGGCCAGCGCCGGTCGCTTCCCTTCACGGTGGCGGCGCACCGCTCGGTGTTCACGGGGGGCAAGCGCCAGGTCGAAATGCTCTTGCGCGACGGCGACGAGGCATGGAAATTCAAGGTGCAACTGGTGGGGCCGTTCGACCGCGTCCCATCCCCCTGAACCGTCGACAAGGAGGTCGAAGATGCGAATACCGGTCTGGATGCTTTTTCTGGGAGCCATCGCGCTCATCGGGATCTCGGCGGGCATCACGCTCGTCGTCGTCTCGTCGAAAAACCGCCACGCCCTCGTGCGGCCCGATTATTACCGCGACGGCCTCAAGCTGGACGCCTACCGCGCCCGCGAGGCGGCCTTCGATTCGCTCGGCGTCTCGCTGGCCCTGCGGGCCGACGGCGGCGCGCTGGTCGTGGAAGCGCGTGGCGCGAAGGATGCCGGGGTTCGGGAGCGCCTCGCGAGCCTGGCGTTGGTGCTGGAGCTGCGCCGTCCCGACGACCCTTCCGCCGATCGCGACGTTCCGGTGACGCTCGCCTCCGACTCGCCGCCCACCTGGGTCGCCGACGACGTCCGGTTGCGGGCCGGCCGGTGGGACGTGCGGGCGGTTTTCGTCGACGGCCAAGGGAATCCTGTGATGGAGACGGAGTCCGCGTACGACGCGAAGTGACCAACAATGCACAGTGGGAAATGGACAATGGGCAGTGAGCAATCCGCAATGAGCGGCGAGAATGGGCAATGAAGCCTTTTGTCATTACGGCCCGCAAGGAAAGGATCCGAACTTATAACGGTGTTCATTTTCCACTGTCCATTTTCCATTGCCCATTGATGCCTCCCCTTCGACAACCACCCCCCTCCTCCTCATGATCGTTTCGCTCCAGAATTCCTGCGCCACCACCTGCCGCCACTGCGGGGCCGACCTTCTGGGCGCGGGCTTGCCCGCGCTGTCTCCGCGGGCCTCCGGGGAGGGCGCGCGTTTTTGCTGCGAGGGCTGCCGCGTGGTGCACGGCATCCTCGCGGGGGCCGACGGCGGCCTGTACTATGACCTGATGGGCCAGTCGGGGGCCAAGGCCCCCAAGGGCGGATTGTCACCGGCGTATCGCGAATACCTCGCGGGCCTGCGCGATCCGGGTGCGCTGCGCGCGATCGGGCGCTGGGAGGGCGGCACGCACGGCGTGACGCTGGAGTGCTCCGAAATGCAATGCGCCGCCTGCGGCTGGCTGATGGAGCGCGTGCTGGGGCAGACGCCCGGCGTGGTCGATTACGAGGTGGACTTCGTGCACGGCGAAATGCACGTGCGATACGACGCGGGCAAGACGCTGCTGCCGGACGTGCTGGAATCGGTCGGCCGCTACGGCTACGCCTTCAAGCCCCGCCCCGAGGGCGTTGCGAGGCCCGTGCTCGACCGCGGCGCGTGGATGCGGCTGGCCGTGGCCGCCGCCTGCTTCATGAACGCCATGGCCTTTTCCTTCGGGCCGTACCTTGGCTTCGGCAAGGGGATGGACGCCGATTGGGCCCGCATCCTCGGCCTGTGGAGCTTCGCGAGCGCTTTGCCGGCGGTGTTTTATTCCGCATGGCCGTTTTACGTAGGCGCCCTGAAGGCGTGGCGGGGGCGCGCCTTTACCATCGACATCACGGTGACCTTGGGCATCGCCATCGCCTTCGTCGCTTCGCTGGCGTCGGCGGTTTCGGAATGGCGCGGCGGCGGCCACGCGACCATCGGTCACTTCAACTACTCCGACACGCTCGCGGGGCTCGTCTTCTTCCTGCTGCTCGGGCGCTATGCCGTTCGCCGCTTCGAGGGCGGCCTGCTTCTGCGGAATCGCTGGCACGAGGCCTTGAGCCCCGGCGCGGTGCGCGTGATCGCCGCCGACGGGGCGGCCGCGTGGGTTCCGCTCGCCGAGGTGAAGGCGGGCGACGTCGTCGAGATCGCGGCCGGCGAATACCTGCCCGTCGACGGCGACGCCCTCGACGGCGAGGCTTCGGTGGACACGGCCTTTCTCACCGGCGAGGACCGGCCGCGCGCCGTGGCGGCGGGCGACTTCCTCTTCGCGGGATACCGCGTGCTCGGCGCGCCGCTGCGGCTGCGCGTGGTGCGCCCGCACGCGGTCACGCGCGCCGCGGGGCTACGGCGCTCGCTGGAGTCGCAGGCCGCGCGCCGCGCCTCGCGGAACATCCGCCGCGAGCGCGTCGCGCTCGGCTTCACGCTCGTCGTCTCGGCCGCGGCGGTGCTCGCCTTCTTCGTCCACGCGGGCGCCGGGATGGCGGGCTGGCAGCGGGCGCTGTTCCTCGCCGCCTCGGTGTTCATCGTGTCGTGCTCCTGCGCCCTCGCGCTGGCGGTGCCGATCAGCCGGGGCGTGGGGCTTCTGCGCGCGCACCGGCTGGGCTTCCACTTCCGCTCGCAGGAGACGCTGGAGCGCCTCGCGGAGACGCGCGCGCTGCTGTTCGACAAGACGGGCACGCTCACCTTCACGCGCCGCACGCTGGCGGGTTGGGACTGGGCGCCGGGCTTTTCCGGCCCCGAGGCCCGCGAGGCCGCCCTGAACGCGGCCGGCCGGCTCTCGGGCATGAGCGCGCATCCCGTGGCCACGGCGATCAACGCGGGCCTCGCGCGTACGGGTGGCCGCGTCTCGGAGTTCGCGGAGATCCCGCACTTCGGCCTGACCGGGCTTTGGTACCCGGGCACTTCCGAGGGCGCGCCCCTTCGCGTCGCGTTGTGCCGCCACGGCGCCTGGGAACGCAACACCGGGGTGTTTCGCGCCCTTGGATTGCAGCCGCCCCCCGGGGATGAAACGCCCGCAGGGAACACCCCCGCATCCTGCCTTTTCGTCGACGGACGCCTGGCCGCCTTCGTCCGCCTCGGCGAGGAGATCAAGCCCGGCGTGACGGGGCTGCTGCAGGGGCTGGAATCGAGCGGACTTGCCGTCCGGTTGCTTTCGGGCGATCATCCGGATCGGGTGGCCGACTTCGCGGAGCGCTGCGGTTTTCGCGACTTTCGGGGAGGACTCTCGCCCGAGCAAAAGCAGCAGGAAGCCGCGGCGTTCCAGGCGCGCCATGGCGCGGCGCTCGCGGTGGGGGACGGCTACAACGACAGCCTGCTGTTCGGGGAAGCCTCGGCTTCGCTGGCGGTGCAGGGCGCGGCGGGGCCCGTGGCGGCGGAGGCCGACGCGTTCATGACCTCGCCCGAGCCGGCCTCGATCCTCTCGCTCCTGCGCGTGGCCGACGGCACGCGGCGCAGCATCCGCAACTGCTACGTGGTGTCGGGAGTCTATAACGCGGGAGCGATTTCGTTGGCGATGGCCGGGCTCGTGTCTCCGCTCACCGCCGCGATCCTCATGCCCATCGCGAGCTTGTCGCTGTGCCTCACGGCGTGGGTGACGGTGCCGAGGAAGTGACGAGAGAAGGAGATCATGAGGGGCGAGGCGTGGATCGTGAACGAAAGAGTGGATCGTGGTTCGTGGTCCGTGAATCGTGAAGGGCCGGCAGCGGATTTTCCGCGTTACGATCCACTAACCACGATCCCCGATTCACGCCTCATCGCTTTCCGGCTGCCTTCTCAAGCGCCTTCACGAACGCCTTCCTGTCCCGGATGCCGGAGGTTTTTTCGACGATCCGCCCCTCAGAGTCGAGGATCACGATGATCCCGTCATGGTCGATTTGGCCGTCGTCCCTCTTGGGCTTGTAACTCACCCCCAGGAGGTTGGCGAGTTCGCGCGTGTCGTCGGGCCGTCCGCGCAGCAGGATCCAGTTCTCCCGCGAGAATCCCATGCGTTGCCGGTAGCCGGCCAACGTTTCCGCGTCATCGTCCTCCGGATCCAGCGTGACGAGCACGAACCCGACGCGCGCGCGCAACGAGGCGGGCATTTCGTGCTCCAGCAGCTTGAGCTGCCCGGTGAGCATGGGGCAGATGTTGTCGCACTGGCTGAAGAACATGGTGAGCACGCGCGGCTTGCCGCGCA
>CBFGVC010000066.1:0-9990 GCA_965652255.1 uncultured Fibrobacteria bacterium
GCCCCAGTAACCCGTCCCGACCACCGCAACCTTGCGCATGCTTCCCCGCTCCCCGCCCGTGCTTCCCCGCCCGCGGGCGGGATGAAAACCAACTCCTTGCCCCTAGGATTCCGCCGCCGCTCGCGCGCGAAACTCCACCAGCAACCTCTTGAAACCGATCCAGCCGAGGATCCCGGCCGCTGACGAAAACAATCCGAACATGAACGACAGGAAAACGATCCTTTTCCGGTTCGGACTCGAGCGTTTCATCGGAGTATAGGGCTGCTTCAGCACCTCGAACGCCTGGCTGCGCACGAGCATCGATTTTTCGATCTGCATGGCGATCAATTGCTGGATTTTCTCCCGCAGAAAAGGATCTCCGGCGTGGATCAGCTGCTCCTCGAGGTAATTCCGGTCTTGTTCCGCGTTCCGCATGACATCGTCCCGGGTCCGGTCATTCAACGCGTCGATGTAGTAGGCGACCAGTTGCCTCGCGAGCACGGAATCATCCGCGGTGGCCCCGATCGTGATGGTGTTCTTCTTCGCATCGACGGACACGCGGAGGACGTCTTTCCACAACTTCATCATTCCCCGCCTCAGGGTGGGCCTGTCCCGCTCGGAGGTCGATTTCCAGCTCTTCGTGGTCGAATCCCACTCGTCGCGAAAGAGGACCGGCATGAGGTCATGCGTCCGAATGACGGCTTCCGCCAAATCGTCGCTTTTCAGGATGACTTCCACCTTGTCGAGGTTGTTGGAGCTTCCGACCATCCTGGCCGCGATCGCCCCGCCCACCCCGCCAAGCTGCGATAAAAGGTTCGCTCCCCGCTCGTCTCCTTCCCGGGGAGAAATCGTCGCCTCGGCATAAAAGGAGGGGGTGGCCACCAAGGCATAAACGACACCGGCCAACGTCACGGCCGAGACCCACCCTGCGATCCACTTCCGGCGAGCCCACATGAGGACGAGGAACCCGACGACGTCGACTTGCGCCGCGGCGGCGGATGTACCGCCCACGTCACGCTCATCCGTCACCATGAGTTCCCCGCCGAATGGCCTCGGGATCCTGCGCCAAGCCTTCCAACGCTCTTTCCGGATACGGTTCGCATCGTGTCGCCCACCCTCAAAACAGCGCCACCGCGACGCCCACGCTGACGGCAAGGTGATACAGGATCTGGCTGGACTGCGCCCAGATTTCCAGGTAGTCCTTCGCGGGGGGCTTCATCGGCACGATGATCGTGCCTCCGGGCTCGATCTTCTTGCACTTGAAGCTCGAATACCAAGGGACCGTCTTGGGCGTCGTGACGCTGCCATCGGGCCCGATATAGAACGTCGACTTGTAATCGCCGAACTGGGTCACCCCGCCGGCCCGGGACAACAGCTCACCCACCTGGTTGGTCTTGCGGGTAAAGATGACCGTGGTGGGAGACGAGACTTCTCCCACCACGGAAACCGTGCCGATACGCGGGCCGACCCAAAGGCTGTCGCCATCCTCGAGCTCGAGGTCCCATTCCGTGTCCGCGAACTTCATCTTGCGATCCACGTCGATGACCACGCGGCCCAGGTAGGGCGCATCCTTGATCTGGTTGACCAACTGGCCGCTCCGCTCCATGGCCACGGCGACGGCCGCCTTTTCCCTCTCCTGGGTCGCCTGCAGGAGCCGCGCCTGCATCTGGGATTCCATGCGCCTCCCGATCTCGTCCGCATGCCGGATTTGCTGCTCGCGCACCCGCTTGCGCAGGAAGATCGCGCCGCGGAGGTAGGCCTCGGGCGTGAAGCCGCCGGCCCGCTTCAACACGCTGCTCAGTTTCTCGCCCGGCGTGATCTCGTATCGGCCGGGAAAGTTGAACTCTCCGGCCAGCACCACGCTGGAGAAGGCTCCCGCATTGATTACTTCACGAACATAGACGATGTCCCCGTCCTCGAGCCGGAAGGTCTCAGCGCCCTCGAGCAGCGCCTTGAGGCTCAGCTTCCGGACATCGCGCTCCATGATGCTGTCGCCCACGATGTTGCGACGCGCGACCTCGATGCCCAGCCTGTAGCTGTTCTTGGTCATGCCCCCGGCAAGCTTGATGAGCTCCGGGATGCCCATGCCCTCGGCGAGATCGTAGGCCGCGCCCTGGTTGCGCACGGCGCCGTAGATGCCCACGGAGCGGCGAGGGATGAAATGTTCCCGTGGGAACACGACCAGGCCGTCGTAGGGCTCCAGCCTCAGGTTGTCGTCGCCGGCCGGATCCTCAACCACCGCCTTGAGGTCGACCTTGACGACCCGGGTGTACAGGGAATCCCCGGAGAAGTCCTGGACGCGCCGGATGATGTGCGCTTCGGGAAGGTAGGCCTCCTCTCCCAGCCCCCCACCGAGCACGATCAGGTCGGAAACGCGCATCGCCTCGCTGAACGGAAATGTTCCGCCGCTGCGGACCATGCCGGAAATGCTCACCGTGGGACGCGCGACCAGGTCATAGCGCCCATAGACGACCACCGTGTCCCCTGCCTCGAGCGTCACGCGCAGCGACTTGGAAAAGACATCCCCCAGTGGGAAATTGAGCAGCAGCCGACGGCCGTCGTCCTGAGCCACGCGCTGGATATGCGCATATTCGAAGAAGGTCTCGGGAGCGAGGTCCTGCAAGGTGGGCAGGAGGTCGCGCACGGTCATGCCCCGCTTGAATTGGTAACGTCCGGGCCTGTTCACGTTGCCGCGGAGCCAGACGGCGTCCTCCACCCTGTCCAGGACCTTCTCCACGAAAAGGATGTCGCCGTTCTCGAGCCGGACATTGGACTTGGCATCGGGCTTTTCCATGTCGACGTCGAGGGCGATGTTTCGCTTGTTGCCTTGCACCCGATCAAGCAGCAGGCGCCCCCGGTGCGCGCTCGACTGGAGTCCGCCCGCCAATTCCAGCGCCTCCAGCGCCTTCATGTTTCCCTTGACCTCGTAAATCGCGGGACGCCTCACCATGCCGTGCACGGCCACCTGGGGGCCGGCCAATGGAACGAATATCACATCGCCCGAGAGCAACTGGATATCCCCTTGGCTTTTCCCCCTGAGGAGCATCTCGTACAAATCCAGGGTCGCGACGGTTTTTCCGGCCCGGCGCACCTCGATGGCGCGCATGCTGCCGATGTCGGTGACGCCTCCGCTCCGGAACAACGCCGACGAGACGGTCGCGCCCGCGGGAACCGCGAAGGATCCTGGCCTGATGGCTTCGCCCAGGACCATCACGCGGATATCGCGCAGTCGGCCCAGGCTCACCGCGGCGGACACGCCGTGGATCTTCTCGATTTCGGCGACCAAAAGTTTTTGCGCGGCCGCGAAACGCATCCCCGACAACCGGATGGGAGCCAACGGCGGGTAGTGGAACATCCCTTCGTTGTCGATGGTGGCGGATTGGCTGCGGTTCTCCCGACCCCAGACGTTCACTTGCAGCTGGTCGCCCGGCGAAAGGATATAGTCATGCAAGGCCGGCGTGGCCGAGGCAAGGGACGACGCATCGACATTCAGGAAAAAGTCGTGCCCGAAGCGCCGGAGGTCTTCCGGAAACCTATCCTGTTCCCCGACCTTCGCGTTCTTCAGGTCCTCGATCAGCCGGGCCGCGGTCGCGCTCTGCGCCAAGGTTCCGGGAACCGGCAGCGGGGTTGATTCTTCCCGGTCGCCCGCTGACATGTTCCGCCGCTCCTCGGCGACCATACTCTGGATTTCCTCGTCGGAATACTTCCGGAGCTCGGGAAAGCGGGCCTTGGCCACGGCGATCATTTCCGGAGTGATCGTGACTCCCGAGGCGATGACCTCCCGGATCTGCTGCGTTTCGCGGGGGGTTGGCGTCTGGGCATGCGCCGTGGTGAAAAAAGCAAGCGCAAGGAGAAGGCCGCACGAAAGAAAACCTCTGCCGGTGCGAGAAAACCGCGCCCGGACCCGGACGAATCTGTGCGGACCCATGTTCCTCCTGTCAGCGTAACACGAAATAGAGCAAAATTCCCCAAAGGGGGATCACGGCCGCCCCAAAATACAAAGCGTTTCGATAAAATGCGGCCCTGAGGACACGCCTGTGATAGGTCGAAGCGCGCCCCAGAATGAAGCTCAGGGCATCGGGTCGAAGCGGAACGGAGATGACGTCGTGAGCCCCCCAAAGCAAGTAGCGGGATGACTCGTCCGCCGCGCCCGGGCGGGACGCGACGAGGACGATGGCCTCTCCGCGGGCGAGCCTGAAGAAGCGGAAAAAACGCTCGGGATATCCTCCGATGAGTTCAGCGTCCACGATGACCAAGGACTGCCGGTGCCTGCGGAAGCTGCGGACGCCCTCGGGGCGCGACGGGCAGTGCTCGACGAAATACCCGAAGCTGTTGAGGATCGCGCGCAGCTGCTCAGCGAGCGCCACCCCGCCGATCAGCAGGGCTTGGTGCTTCCTGGCCTCCGCGGACATGGCTCAGAACTTGCCGGCCAGCGGAGTCGGAACGACGGTTTCCTCCGCCAGCGGCCCGGGTTCCGCGGCGCCATGGGGCGCCCGCGCGAGCGCCTGGCTGTCCGCCGAGGCGAAGATCTCGTAGTACCGGGCATAGCGCGCGCCGACCGGATCCCCCTCGGGACGCGCCCCGAGGATCCAGCCTCGCAAGGCGCGCCGCGCCTTGCCGGACTGCAGGAACCCCAGCCTGTTCAACAGGAAACCCACGGCCAGCAGGAGGTAGGTCACGATGGCGAACTCCCATCGCCAATCGGCGCGGGGGATCACGATGGCCGCGGCCACGAAGCCCGAGGCGAGCGACAGGAGGAGCGCCGTGGCCTGCACGTGCGAAAGGCCCACCCGCAACAGCCGGTGATGGATGTGGTCGCTGTCGGCCAGGAACATCCCGAGCACGCGCTGCCCCAGCTCACGGTTGCGGACACGCACGAACCGTCGCACCATGGCGACCGACACGTCGAGAAGCGGATACCCCACCAGCAAGAGGGGCACCCATGCGTTGTGCCCCACGCCCGGCATGCTGTGGACCTCGAAGGTGAGGATGGCGAGCAGGACGCCGAGAAACTGGGAGCCCGTGTCTCCCAGGAAGATCTTCCGGCGCTTGTTGAAGTTGAAGTAAAGGAAGCCGAGGGTCGCGCCCGATGCCACCATGCAAACCGCCAGCGGATCGCCCGCCCCGGCGCCGTACGCCAATGCGGCCACTCCCGCGAGGCCGACCAGCGCCACGCCGCCCGCCAGGCCGTCGATCCCGTCGATGAGGTTGACGGCGTTCATGAGTCCGACCATCCAGACGATGGAAATGATCACCCCCATGCCGCCGAGGGACACCTCTTGACCGAAGAGCGCGACGCGCTCGAAGCCGAGCCCGAACACGTTGACCACGACGGCCGCCAGCAGGAACTGGAGCGTGAACTTCGACCGGAACCCCAGCGAAAGGGCGTCGTCGAAGGCCCCCGCGACCAGGATGAACAGGCTGGCGAAGGTCACGGCGAGGAGGAAGCCGGGCCGCATGTCCCAGACTCCGAACACCTGCGCGACGGCGACGAGGATCAGGAACGCGAGGACGATTCCGATGCCGCCCAGGCGGGGCACGACCGTTTGGTGCACCTTGCGGTGCCCCGGCATGTCCGCGAAATGGCGGGCCAGCGAGGTGCGCGCCAAGACGCCGAGAAGCAGGGCCGAGAGGCCCGAGGCCGCCAGCAGCCAAGGCATCAGGGAGAGCATTGACGTCCTGTTACCAGTCGAGGAATGGGAAAGTATCGCACTTTGAGAAAAATATAACTCGGCGGGCTCCCACGGCCCGGTTAATGGTATTAATTCGTATTACGATAACACCTTGATTCTTCGATCGATAGGGCCCGGCGGCGATTCATCCGATCCTCGGGAATGGGCCGGAATCCATGGAAAGCCGCAACCCGGAAAGACGAGGGCTTTCCCGGGATCGTAAGCGATGAACCCCTCGAAAACTCCGCGCAACGAGCATATTGCCCGCCCCGTTCGATATTCGATAACGAGCCGCCCCCGCCGGAAGTGACGGAGGGCGGGGCGGACGGGAATGAAGGAATGAAGAAGTGGGGTGAACGAGGGGACTTGAACCCCCGGCCAGCGGAACCACAATCCGCTGCTCTACCAACTGAGCTACGTCCACCGCAGAAGCGGAAAGGTAAATCGGGGAAGAAAACCGGACAAGTCCATTCCCGCCGAGGGCCGGACCCCGGCGGGCACGCGTCACTCCCGGTGATAACCGGCCGGCACGATCAGCCGGAAGGGATCCCTCTTCCATTCGGGGCGCGGTTTCCAATCCCGAACAGTCAAGGTCAGCAAGGAGTCCCCCTCCGTGACGACCACCACCTGCCCGGGAACCACGTGCCCCTCCCGCTCGCGATGGCGGGAATAGCGCAACTCGAGCGACGATGAGCGCGCCGATCGCGGAATGCCCGTTTCCGGGTCGAGGCGCGCGACCCACTCCTCCCCTTCATGCCGCCACCGCACCGTGCCGTCGCCCCCCGACCGCGGCCGCACGGATGAATCCCCCGGAAAGCCGGGAAGGGGTTCGCCCGAAAGAAACCCGAGCACCGCCCGGACATCGGGAAGACGAACCGGGGAGTCGCCGCCGAGCGCGACGCCCGAACCCGACAGCGCCTCGCGCCGATCGTGGCGAAGGAGAAGCCAACGACCGTCCTCCCAAAGCCACGAAGCGACGATGGAAGACGGAAACCCGAAGGCGTCGAGACGATAGCGACGAAGCGGCCTCGAGGAATCGCGGGATCCCTCGTCGCCCGCCGCTTCGCCGTAGATCCGGACGGTGAACGGCATCGAGCCCGGAGCATGCGGCCTCACGCCCAGGTCGGCTTGGAACGAGGCGACGAGAGGCGGCGCGGAGGCGGTTCCGCCGCGCGCGACCGACAGCCCCCAGGGATCGCGGATCGGGGGGGCGCAGGCGGCGAGGAGGGATATCCCCAGGCACGCGAGAACACGCGGGGACGGGGGGATCATTCGCGGGCTTTTCCTGTCGCCGGGGCCGGGCAGTGCAGGAAAACGGGGCGGGCCGGATCGAGGGCGCGCAGCCGGCGCCACGCCGCGCATGCCCCCGCGCGATCGCCCGCGGCGTGCCGGGCCAGCGCGAGATGCTCCAGCACCTCCGGATCCCCCGGCATCGCATCGGCGGCCGCCTCGAGCCAGGCGACAGCGGAGTCGTGCTCGCCGGCGCGGTGATGCCACCAGCCCTTCGAGTCGAGATAAGCCCCGTTCTCCGGCGAGAGGGCGAGGGCTCGCGCGAGCAAGGCGCGCGACTCCTTCATCTCGCCGGGCGAGACCGTATCCTGCTCGATGAGCGTGTAGGCGAGGTAGTTCATGGCCATGGCGTGGGCCGTGTCGCGCGCGACGAGCTTGCGGAGGAACGCCTTGGCGCGCCCGATTTCCCCGAGCCTCTCGAGATGCGCGCCCGCCTCGAACAACGCCACGGGATCGCCCGAGTTGAGTGCAAGGACCGACTCGTATCGGGAAACCGCCTCCCGCCGATGCCGCCGCGCCGCCGCGGAATCGGAAAAAACGGCGGCGCGCTCCCATGCCCCGCGCGGCTCCAGTTCGCGGGCGAGCCGGCCATGCGCGGCCCCCTCGAGCAACAGGCGCTGCCCGACATCCGGAAACTCTCCGGCGGGATAGGCCAGGCGAGCGCTCGCCGAGGCCGTGTCGCCCCGCGCGAGGTCGGCGTAGGCGAGGCGGGCCCGGACGTCGGACGAAAGCGGCGAGAGCGCGAGCGCCCTCCCGAGCGCCTCGCGGGCTCCGCGCGCGCGCAACTCCAGCGCGGCGGATCCCGCGAGCAGGTGGTGGGCCGAAACCTCCGGGAAATCCCGCGCGAGCGCCTCCGCCTGCCTCAGGCTTTCCTTGTAGCGTCCGCGCTCGAAGAGCAGCGAAGCCTGCAGGTACCGCACGCCGGGCAACGCGGCGCGCGCGGCGGGATCCTTCAACAGGCGCGCGGTCACCTCGAGCGCCGAATCGGGGCGGCCGGCGGAGGCATAGGCCCGCGCGAGCAGCCAGTCGTGTCCGGGCGAAGGATGCGCCGCCGCGAGGCGGCGCGACACGGCGAGCAACGAAAGCGGGAGATCCATCGATTCGTAGGACATGGCCAGCGTCCGGCCGTAGGCCGGATTCTCCGTGGCCTCCCACGCCTCGCGCAAGAGCGGAAGAATCGCCTCCTCGGGCCTGTCCAACCGGGCGTAGGCGCGCGCCACCCGGTCCATGAGCGCGGGCGGGTATCCGAGGCGGCGCAGGAGCGGCGCCGTCGCCTCGATATAGCCCTCCCAATCCCCCGCGATCTCATGGAGCCCGGCGAGGACGAGCAGCACGTCGGCGTCCTCCGCGTCTTGCTGATGCGCCGCCCTGTAATGCCGCAGGGCCCCGGCGCGGTCCCCCGCGCGCAACGCGGCGGCGCCGAGAAGTTTCCGCTCCGCCAGGTCGAGCGAGGCGGAGTCGCCGGAAAGCCTCTCGCAGGCCCGCGCGGTCTCCACCGCGGCGTCGACCGCGCCCGCGGAGGTCAGCTTGCCGAGATAAAGGAAGCAAAGGTCGCGGCTGCCGGGATCCCCCTCGAAGGCGCGCGCGTATTCGGCGAGCGCCGCTTCCGCGTCCCCCGTCCGTTCCGCCTCGCGCGCCCGCAGGAAATGTTCCCGCGCCGCGCCGAGCGAATCCGTGCCGCCGGAAGCGCCGGCGGGGAGGATGGCGAAGGGCGCCGCCGCGAGGCAGGCGGCGCAGAGCGCGGCGGCGGCGCGCGGCATCACGGCCCGCGCCGGGGACGAAGGATGGGCTCGCGGCCGCGGCTCAACTGGATCCAGACGCGCCTGCCCTGCTTGACCACTGCGCCCGAGTCCGGGATTTGCGATAGGACCCGACCCTCGGGAATCACGCTGCTGTGATCGCCCGCGGTGTCCACGGCGACGCGCAGTCCGCGAGCCCGCAGCGTGTCGGCGGCCGCCGCGGGCTCGAGGCCGCGCACCGAGGGCACGGTGGCCAAGGGACGGAACTTCCCCGCCATCCAGGGCATCACGAACAGGTCGGCGACCCAGAAAGCGGAGAACAAAACCGCCCCCCACAGGAGGATCGCGGGCACGATGGGTCGGGTCGAGAATCGCGGCGGCATGACGCAAAGGTAGTCGGAGCCGCTGGATCAGGGGAGTCGCTCAACGCAGGCCGTTTCCACCAATTTGAAACCCGCGGACGCCCCTCCGAAATTTTTCCCCCCGGGGCGTGACGACCGTCACGGATGCGGGGAGACCGCATGGAGCGCGCCGTTTACCATTTGTCGATGCCCGCTCCGACGCCCTTGCCCACGACGATTCCCCTCCACCCGCCCCATACGCTCCGCGCGCTCGATCCGACGCTCTGGCCGCGCGAGAAGCTCGCCCGCGAAGGCGCCGAGATGCTCACCAACCAGGAACTGCTCGCCGTGCTCTTCGGACGCGGGCAAAAGGGCAAGGACGTGCTGGCCTTGGCGGGCGAGGTGATGCTGCACCTCGAGAAGGCGGAGGAAGCGCCGACGCTGGCGGACCTGTGCCGCATTTGCGGCATCGGGGAGGGCAAGGCCTGCCAGATACTCGCGGCGTTGGAACTCTCGCGCCGTTTCCTCACCCGCCGGCGGCGCACCCCGATCCGTCGGCCGGCGGACGCGCTGCTTTGCCTGGGTTCGCTGCGAGGCCGGAGGCAGGAGTGCTTCGTCGTGCTCACCCTCGACGGAAGCCACCAGCTCATCCGCGCGCACGAAATCACGGTGGGACTCGCCAACCAGAGCCAGGTGCACCCCCGCGAAACCTTCGCCTGCGCGCTGGAGGATCGCGCCGTGAGCATCGTCGCCGCCCACAATCATCCGAGCGGTTCGCTCGATCCTTCCTCAGAGGACCTGGCCTGGACGCGGCGTCTCACCGAGGCGGGCCGCCTGCTGGGCATCCCCCTGCTCGACCACCTCATCGTCACCGCCGAGGGCTATACCTCGCTGCGGGAGAGGTTCCCGGATTACTTCGTCGGGAAGGGATGGTGAGGGACAATGGAACAGTGGAGCAATAGAACAATG
>CBFGVC010000067.1:0-9926 GCA_965652255.1 uncultured Fibrobacteria bacterium
TTGCTGGAGTGATTGGCGCAACGCAAACGGTCCCGCAGCGTGATATACGGAACGTCACCCTATCTCTCCTTTCTTCTTGGCTCCATCCCTCACAAGCTCAAATACCACTCGAATAACCCCTTTCTCTCCCGGCATGATCCTTGCCTTCCCGACGGGTTCCACAACCCCGGGAACCCGCATGCCCACGATCCTCCTCCTCAACGGATGGCGCTTTCACTTCTTCGCCAACGAGGGAAACGAGCCTGTCCACATTCATTGCACCAAGGGCGACGCAGAAGCCAAGTATTGGCTGCATGTCGAGACCTACGAAATCACCGAGGCACATAGTGATGGGATGAGTCCGACGGACAAACGAAACGTCCGTAAAATCATCTTTGCCCACTTTGATTATTTTCTCGACGAATGGAACGCGTTCAAGGGGCTTAAAAATGACCAAGATGCACGACGTTAAGGACGTCCATGTCGTCGGGAAAGTGCTTACCGCCCGAATCGACGGAACGGTGTACAGCTTCGACCTCCCCCGCCATTCCAAGCGCCTTGCGAATGCCACGCCCGAACAGTGCGCGAATCTCGAGGTCTCCCCGGCAGCCTACGGCATCCACTGGCCCGACGTGGATGAAGACCTTTCCATCGACGGCCTGATTCGCGATTCGGCGAACTAGGCTCAGGATTCTTCGCAACGACGAACCAAGAACAACTCGCCCGCATCACCACCGACCCCAAGGTCATGGCCGGAAAGCCCGTGATCCGGGGTACGCGTCTGACCGTGGAGCATATCCAGAACTTGCTCGCACACGGAGAAACCTACGGCGGCATCCTCGCTGAGTATCCGGGTTTGATCGAAGACGACCTGCGCGCCTGTCAGAGCCTCGCTGTAAGCGCCTGACCTTCAAAGCTTTCGCAGTTGTCCCGACCTGTGCCCTAAGCCCTGTCGAAGGGTATCTTTCCCCCCTCCATGCCCTCCCCTGCCCCGTTTTTCACCCTCGAATCGACCTCCCCCGCCTCGGCCGCCCGCGCGGGGCGCCTGCGCACCGCGCACGGGGAGATCGAAACGCCCGTGTTCATGCCCGTGGGGACCGCGGGCGCCGTGAAGGCCCTCTCGCCCCAGCGGGTGCAAGAGACCGGGGCAAAAATCATCCTCGGCAACACCTACCACCTCTACCTTCGCCCGGGAACGGACCTCATCGCCCGCGCCGGGGGGCTGCACCGCTTCGCCAACTGGCCCGGCGCGATGCTCACAGACAGCGGCGGATTCCAGGTGTGGAGCCTCGAGACGCTGCGCAAGATCAGCGAGGAAGGCGTCGAGTTCCGCTCGCACATCGACGGATCGAGGCACCTCTTCACCGCCGAAAGCGTCATGGAGGCCCAGCGCAAGATCGGGGCCGACATCATCATGGCCTTCGACGAATGCACCCCCTACCCCGCCACCCCGGCCGAGACCGAAAAGTCGCTGCGACTGACCCAGGGCTGGACCGAACGGGCGGTGGAATGGCTGGCGAAGAATCCCCCCCTGCATGGTTATGACCAGGCCTTCTTCGGCATCGTGCAAGGCGGCATGCACAAGGAGTCGCGCCAGGCCGCCATCGAGCACCTCGTGCCGCTCGACCTGCCCGGCTACGCCCTTGGGGGCCTGAGCGTGGGCGAACCCGCTCCCGTGATGTACGAGGTGGCGGAGTACTGCGGGGGCCTGCTTCCCCCGGGAAAACCCCGGTACGTCATGGGTGTCGGCACGCCGACGAACCTGCTGGAACTGATCGAACGCGGGATGGACATGTTCGATTGCGTGCTGCCCACGCGCAACGCGCGCAACGGCACCGTTTACACCTGGGAGGGCGCGCTCCACTACAAGGCCGCGCGCCATGCGCAGGAGTTGGACAAGCCTCTCGAGGCGCGTTGCGGCTGCTACACGTGCCGGAACTTCTCTCGCGCCTACCTCCGCCACCTGTTCGTGGCCGGGGAGTTCCTGGCCTTCGAGCTGGCCAGCCTGCACACGCTCACGTTCTATCAGGACCTCATGAAGGAGGCGCGCAGGCGCATCCTCGAGGGCGGCTTCGAGCCGTGGAAGGCCGACCTCGTCCGCAAGTGGTCGGAAGCGGCGGAGTCGAAAGAGACACTCGCATGAGCGCCTCCCGCAAGCCCCGGCTTCATCACCGGGCCGGACACGGCCTGAAGCGCCTCGTCGGACCCGCGGGCATCTGGTGGAACCGCACGGCGGCGCTCTTGCTGGCCGTCTGGGGCGCGCACGCCGTGCTGCGCATGGCGCTGCTTTTCCGTCCCGACGGGTTCGGGTTCCCGCTCGTGGGCAAGGCCGACTGGTACATCTTTCACGCGATCTTCATCGACCTGCACTGGATACTCCTCTGGTCGCTGCCTTGGCTCCTGGCGCTCGGCGTGGCGGCGCGCCTCCCCCGGCTGGCGCCGCACGCCAGCGGGACGCTCTTCGCCTCGCTCGCTGCCTTCCACGCGCTCGCGCTCCTGCTCACGGTGGTGGACCACGAGACCCTGCGCTTCATGGGCATGCACTTCGACCCGGGGCTCATGCGCACCTACGGCAACACCGCCGCCACGCGGGACGCGCTCAAGTTCATCCTCGCCGACGCATCGATACCGGGGCTTCCCTACGTGCTGCTGCTCGGCTGCGTGCCGCTGGCGTGGCTGTTCTATCGCCTGATCGCGCGCGCGGGATGGGCGCGCGCGGAAGACTGGAGGCTGAGGCCCGTGCTGGTGGTCGTGGTGCTCGCCGCCATCGGCTACGCGTACGTCTACCATGCCTGGCGGGGCTTCAACCGAATGCGCTTTTTGCGCCCCGTGGTGGAGACCTTGTGGCTCTCGGCCCGGAGCGAGGGCCCCGCCGCGCTTTCCCCCGACAGCCTCGCGCTCCTCACGCGCGAGCATCGCGAGCGCTGGCTGGCCGCCAGCAACGACAAGGACTGGGTCTTTCCCCTCGACGAATATCCGTATTATCGGGAACCGCTGGAAATATATTGCCGGCGGCCCGATGCGGATGCGGGGCATTGCCCTGCCGGGGCAAAGGTAGGGGCAAATGATCATTTGCCCCAACGGGATCCCGCATCCGCCGGCATCCCCGGCGGCCGCCCGTGGAACATCGTCCTGATCCTCCTCGAGACCCAGCGCGCCCTCAACGTGGGCCACCTCGCGCCTTACGGAGCGCCGCACAATTCATCGCCTTACCTCGATACTCTCGCCAAGCGGGGAACCTTCTGGACCCGGATGGTGACCACCGGCATCCCCACCATCAACTCGTGGATGTCGATGCACCTGTCGATCCCCCAGCACCCCACCCGCTATATCGCCAGCGAGTTCACCACGCTGCGCAACGAGAGCTTCGTGGAAATCCTGGAGCGGCACGGGTACCTGACGCGCTACTTCTCCACCTCGGATCCGGCGTGGGACAACAAGACCCCCTGGCTGCGGCAGTGGTACCAAGGGTACGACTACGACCGCTCCCGCGAATACGACGCGGGCATGTTCGGCCACCTTTTGGGCTGGATGCGCGACAGCCTCTCGGCGGACCGGCCCTTCTTCATAACGGCCATGACGAAGACCAACCACTATCCCTTCAACCCCGTGCCCGGCGTCCGCGAGCTGCCGCCGGGCGCCTCGCTCCTGGAGCGCCTCGACGCCACCATGCGCTATGCCGACTCCGGGCTGCAAGCGCTCCACGAAGGCGTGCGGAACGAGCCCTGGTTCGATCGGACGGTGTTCATCATCATGGCCGACCACGGATTCCCGCTCGGGGAGCATGGTTCCTCGCGCATCGGCTACGGGCTTTACACCGAAAGCCTGTGGATGCCCTTCGTCATGGTCGGGAAGCACCCCGCCGTCATGCCGGACGGCCGGCCCGGTGGCCCCCGCCTCGAGCCCGCCTCGGGCCTCGACCTGGCCCCAACCATCCTGGACCTTGCGGGGATCCGCGCGCCGAATTCCTTCGCCGGCCACAGCCTGCTGCAAGGTCCCAACCCCAACCGGCTCACCTACGCCATGCGCGAGGAGCAGGCCATGGTCGAAGCGGGCGACTATCGCTGGCACGGGCCGTGGGGGGAACAGCCCCGGCAGCAGGGGGAGGAGCTTTTCGACATCGTTCGCGACCGGCTGGAGACCCGGGATTTGATGCCCGCCGAGCCGGCCCTGCGCGATTCTCTGGCGACTTTCATCCGGGGGGCGACGCGCCTTCATGTGGAGGTGGTGGAAAAAAACCGGCTATGGCCGGGGGCCGATAGCCTTGTCCGAACCCCGGGGAGGAATTAGCTTTACCAGCCCCAAGGGGTCATAGCTCAGTTGGTAGAGCGCTTGCATGGCATGCAAGAGGTCTGGAGTTCGACTCTCCATGGCTCCACCATTTTTTACGACAGGAAAGGCGACGCTTGCGTCGCCTTTCTTCGTTGCGGACGAAGCGCTTTCAGTTACGAATTTCGAATTACGAGTTACGAATAAGCGCAAGTCCCAAGGGTCGGTGGAGACGAACCCTTCCCTCGCATCAAGTGGAACACGTTAAGCCCTTCTTTATTCGTAACTCGTAACTCGTAATTCGTAACTTCTTCCCCGTGTTCCTCGACACCCATTGCCACCTCGACCAGATCCTCGAGCGCCTCGGAATCGCGACCTACGCGGAGTTCCGAAGCCGGTTCCTTCCCGCCGAATACGCCGGCTGCCTCACCATCGCCTGCGACCCGGCGGCCTTCGAGCCCACCAAGGGCCTGCTGGAGAACGAGGGCGTGTACGCATCCTTCGGCGTTCACCCCCACGACGCGGAGAAGTACACCCCGGAGGTGGAAGCCCGCCTGAGGGAGGCCCTCGCTTTGCCCAAGACCCTGGCCTGCGGCGAGATGGGCCTCGACTACCACTACGACCATTCGCCGCGCGACAGGCAGCGAGAGGTGTTCGCCCGTCAGGTCGAAATCGCGGTGGAGGCGAAGAAGCCCCTCGTCGTCCACACCCGCGAGGCCGAGGCCGACACCCTCGCCGTGATGCGGGAGCATGTGCCACGTGATTGGCCCGTGCACGTGCATTGCTTCACCTCGTCCTCCCCGCTGGCGGAGAGCCTCTTGGCCGACTTCCCCAACCTTTGCATCGGGTTCACCGGCATCATCACCTTCAAGAATGCCGGGGATCTACGCGAGACCGTGCGCCTCGTGCCGCTCGAGCGCATCCTGGTCGAGACGGACGGGCCCTGGCTCGCGCCCGAGCCTCATCGCGGCAAGCCCGCGCATCCGGGCCACATCCCGATCATTCTCGGAAAGCTCGCCGAGCTCAAGGGGGTGACGACCGAGGAGATGACGCGGGCGACGACGGCGAACGCGGTGCGGGTGTACGGTTTTCCGGGCGTGGCTTAATCCTCGGAGACCCAGGGAATCGTCGGTAGCGGGATTTCTTCGGGCGCCTTGGGTTTTCGTTGGAGGTCGGTGGCCTTGGGTCATGCAAAGCCAACCAACCAATCAAAGATGAAGCTTGCCCTACGAGAGGCCCTTCTTCCACTCCTTGTACTCCGCCAGCAGTTCTTCCGCCCCGAAATCGGGGGCGATCCAGCGGACGGGCGTGCCGCGGCGCTCCATGCCGCGGAAGTAAGTCTCCTGCCTTTTGGAGAGCAGGTGGATCTCCCGCAGCAAGGCCGCGAACATCTCATCCCGGGAGATCTCGCCGCGCAGGTGCGCGGCCACCTGACGGTATTCCATGCCCAGGAGGTCGAGGCGCTCCCAACTGATGCCCGCCTCGCGCAGGGCGCGCACCTCCTCCACGAGGCCCGCCGCGATGCGCGCCTGAAGCCGCTCCTCGATGCGGCGGCGGAGGTCCGAACGATCCATCCGGGTGACGAAAACCAGCGGCTTCAGCTCCCAGGCGGGCAAGCGGCTCGCGGGAATCGCCCCCCGGGGCGAGAGGGCGATCTCGATCGCGCGCACCACGCGCTTTTTGCTGGTGAGGTCGGTGCGGGAGTGGATCTCGGGGCTCAAGGCCTTCAGTTCATCGCGCAAGGCGTCCGCGTCGCGCTCCATGAGTTCGGCGCGCAGCCGGGGATTCTCGGGCACCTCGGCGATGGCGTAGCGCTTGAGCACGGCCTCCAGGTACAAGCCCGTGCCGCCGACGAGCACGGGCGGAATGTCAGGGCCGCGTTGCCCCAGGAAGGTGTCAAGCGCCGTATACGCATCCACCTGGAAGCGGAACAGGCTGTATACTTCGGACGGATCGACGATGTCGATCAGGTGATGGCGGATGGGGGGATTGTAGCGCGCATAAATCTCCAGGTCCTTGCCGGTGCCGAGGTCGAGGCCCCTGTAGACTTGGCGCGAGTCCATCGAAAAGATTTCGCTATCGAGCCGATGAGCGATTTCCGCCGCCAGCGCGGTCTTGCCGCTGGCGGTGGGGCCGGAAACAACGATGCAAGGCAAGGAGAGGTGTGTCACGACGGAGCGAAAAAATAATCGGCCTCTCGCTCTTTTAGACAATCCGTAGTGTAATACTCTTCTGTCAATTTGTCCGCGTAATGCGAACGGTGAAGGTGGCGATTGCCCTCTTGATTCCGATTTGATGGCATCATATTCCTATTTTGCCGCCATGAATGACTCGATCCGCCTGATTTCAGGTTTCTCCCGCCGCCGGCTCCCCGGCTTCTGCCCGGTTCTGGCCCTGTTCACCGCCTTCGTCATCGGGGGGTGCGGCGTCGCCACCACCGCGGATTGGAGACGGTGTAGCTTCGAAGTGACCGACCTCGGCTTCCGGGGATTCCACGATGATGACGCGATGTGGCGGGTTTCCGTGTCGGTCGCCAACCCTAACGCCAGGAAATTACGGCTCGAAGGCCTTCACCTGTGGGCCGTGATGGCGGGGGACACGCTGGCGCGATTGAACAATCCCGGCCGCATCGACCTGGCCGCGCGCGACACCACCCGGCTGACGCTCGACGTGGCGGTGCCACCGGCCGCCTGGAACAGCGCCTTGAATCGCATGCGCCGGACGGGGTCGGCTGACATCCTGATCACCGGCGACGTGGAGGCTCCGACCTTGTTCGGAACCCGGCGCATCCGCAACGCGGTGCGGGAGAAGCACACCCTCGACTTCGCGGCGCTCCTGGGGGCGGGAGATTTTTTGAGGGGGTTGTTCGGGCGTTAGAATCGGGCGAATGGGCGCGTCGGTGATGCGTCGTAGGGGCGAATGTCATTCGCCCCTACAGGAAACGGATTTCCGTCAACCGAACACCGACGCGCTCAGGTACCTGTCGCCGCGGTCGCAGATGATGCAGACCACGACGCCTTCGTCGAGCGTCTTGCAGACCTCCAGCGCGCAGTGAACCACCCCGCCCGAGGAAATCCCGGCGAACACCCCCTCGCGGGCCGCCAGGGCCCGCGTCATCGCCTCGGCCTGGGCCTGGCTCACTTCCATCACCTTGTCCACCCGCGACTCGTCGAAGATCTTCGGCAGGTACTCCTTGGGCCACTTGCGGATGCCGGGGATGCAGGAACCTTCCGAAGGGTGCGCCCCCACGATCCGGATGGAAGGATTCTTTTCCTTGAGGTAGCGCGAGCAGCCCATGATGGTGCCGGTGGTGCCCATGGAAGAAACGAAATGCGTGACGGCTCCGGCCGTATCGCGCCAGATCTCAGGGCCCGTGGTCTCGTAGTGGGCCAGCGGGTTGTCGGGGTTGGAGAACTGGTCCAGCATCAGGTAGCCGCCCCGCGCCACCATGGCGCGGGCGTAGTCGATGGTGCCTTCCATGCCCTTGTCGGCGGGCGTGAGGTGCACGATCGCGCCGTAGGCGCGCATGGTGCGCACGCGCTCCGGCGTGGCGCTCTCGGGCATGACCAGGTGCATCTCGTAGCCGGCCACCGCGGCGATCATCGCCAGGGCGATGCCGGTGTTCCCGGAGGTGGGCTCGACCAGCTTCATGCCCGGTTTGAGGGTGCCGCGCTCCGCGGCCTTGAGGATCATCGAACGGGCCGGCCGATCCTTCACCGAGCCGCCGGGGTTGTTGCCTTCGAGCTTGGCGTAAAGCTTGACCCGGGGATTTTGCTGAAGCCGGGTGAGCTCCACCATGGGCGTGTTGCCGACGAGGTCGAGGATGGAGGACATGGGACTCCTTGGGGACGGGTAGCAGGTAACGGGTAGTGGCCTACGCGACCGACCATTGCCGATCGTAATGGGTCGCGATATCCAGCCGTTACCCGTTACCTGTTATCCCGTTTATTTTCATGCCGAAAGATACTTTTACCCTTACCCATGGCCGCCAAAAAGCCCCCGAAAACTCCCCCTGAAGCCGTCGCGCGGGCGGCGGAACTGACCCGCATCCTCGTCGCGGCCAACGAGGCCTATTACAAGAAGCATGCGCCGCTCATGCCCGACCCCGAGTTCGACCGGCTGCTCCGGGAACTCGAGGACCTGGAGGCCGCCCATCCGGCTCTGAGAACTCCCGATTCTCCGACCCAGCGGGTGGGCTCGGATCTTGATGACGACGACGGCGGCGAGGAAGCGGCGGCCGCGGAGGAAACCGGACAGTCCGGCGCATTCCGAAAGGTGCCCCACCTCTTCCCCATGCTCTCGATCCAGAACACGTACTCCGAGGACGAGGTGCGCGATTTCCACCGGCAAGTGACGGAGAAAATTCCGGAGGATGCGCTCGAGTACGTGTGCGAGCCGAAGATCGACGGTGTGGCGATGTCGCTGGTGTACCAGGATCGCGCGTTGTCCTTCGGGGTCACGCGGGGCGACGGGGTGCGCGGCGACGAGGTGACGCGCAATATCCTGACCATCGGGAGCATTCCGCGCGATCTCCCCGGGGATTGGCCCGCGGGGCGCGTGGAGGTGCGCGGCGAGGTTTACATGACCGAGGCCGACTTCCTCGAGTACAACGCGTACTCGATCCGCGTGCACGGGAAGGAGCTGCAGAACCCGCGCAACACGGCCTCGGGAAGCTTGAAGCTGAAGGATCCGGCCGAGGCGGCGAGGAGGCCGCTTTCGTTCTTCGCCTATGCCATCCTGCTCGAGGACGCCAAGGAGGGAAGCCATTGGGAGAACCTCGCCCGCCTCGAGAAGGCCGGCTTTCCGGTGAACCCGCTGCGCGCGAAGGTGAAGGGCGTGGACGCGGTGATGGAGACCTGCGCGAAGTGGGAGGCGCTGCGCGACGACCTCCCCTACCTCATCGACGGCGTGGTGGTGAAGGTGGACTCGCTTCGCCAGCAGGCGCAGCTGGGCCGGACGGCAAAGAGCCCCAAGTGGGTGATCGCCTACAAGTACAAGGCCGAGGCGGTGGAGACGGTGCTGGAGGCGGTGAGCTTCCAGGTGGGACGCACGGGGGTGGTCACTCCGGTGGCGAACCTTCGTCCGGTTTTGCTGGGCGGCACGACGGTGAAGCGCGCGACGCTGCACAACTTCGACGAGATCGCGCGCCTGGGCCTGCGGGTGCCCGACGTGGTGCGGGTGGAGAAGGGCGGCGAGATCATCCCGAAGATCACCGCCGCGCTCGTGGAGAAGCGCCCCAAGGGTTCGAAGGCCATCGAGCCGCCAACCGCCTGCCCGGTGTGCGGCGGCGAGCTTTCGAGGCTGGAGGAAGAGGTCGCCTGGCGCTGCGACAACCTGCAATGCCCGGCGCAGGTGCAGCGCGCCCTGCTCCACTTCGGCAGCCGGGGGGCGATGAACATCGAGCACCTCGGCCCGGCGCTCATGGACGCGCTGCTCGAGTCGGGCAAGGTGAGGGATGCCGCCGACCTCTATGCCCTGAGGCTCGAGGACCTCGTCGGGCTCGAGCGCATGGCCGACAAGTCGGCCCAGCGCGTGCTGGCCTCCATCGCGGAGAGCCGGGAGCGCGGGCTCGACCGCCTGCTCTTCGGCCTGGGCATCCGCTTCGTGGGCAAGACCACGGCCAAGGCCCTGGCCCGGCACTTCGGCACGCTCGGCCGCCTCAAGGCGGCCTCGCTCGA
>CBFGVC010000068.1:0-9860 GCA_965652255.1 uncultured Fibrobacteria bacterium
CGCGCGACGGCGCGGCCATCGGGCTCATCGCGCGCGACGAGGCCCGCTTGCACGAGACCCGCCGCGAGGTGGAGCTGTTGGGCGGGCGGGCGCTGTGCCTGCCCGCCGACGTGGCCGCCGCGGCCGCCGTCGAGGCCGCCGCGGCCGCGGTGGAGGCCGAGTTCGGGCCCATCGACATCTGGGTCAACAACGTCATGGCGACGGTGGTCAGCGAGGTGATCGACACCACGGCGGAGGAGTACGCTCGCGTGACGGCGGTGACCTACCTCGGCTTCGTGCACGGCACGCTCTCGGCCCTTCGAAGGATGTGGCCGCGCAACCGGGGGAAGATCGTCCAGGTGGGCTCCGCGCTGGCCTACCGCGCCATTCCGCTCCAGTCGGCCTATTGCGCGGCCAAGCACGCCATCGAAGGCTTCACCGAGTCGCTGCGCAGCGAGGTCCTGCACAATCGCAAGGACATCTCGCTCACCATGGTGCAGCTGCCCGCGATCAACACCCCGCAATTCGACTGGTGCAAGACCCGCATGCCGCGCGAGCCGCAGCCGGTGCCTCCCATTTACCAGCCCGAGGCGGCCGCGCACGTCATCCACCGCGCGGCTTATGGCCACAAGCGCGAGATCGTCATGGGCTTCCGCACGCTCGTCATCCTGTGGGGCAACAAGTTCTTTCCCGGCTTCGGCGACTGGTACCTCGCTCGCACGGGGTACAAGGACCAGCAAACCGGCGAGCCGGTGAAGCCCGACCGCCGCGACAACCTCTGGGAGCCGGTGCCCGGGCCCTTCGCCGCGCGCGGGAGGTTCTCCGATCGCGCGAAGGAGAGGAGCTTTTGGATATGAGCCGGGAATGCGAAACGAACAATGGGGCAAATAGAACAATGTAGCAATAGAACAATGCAGCAATAGAACAATGGAACACAAGGGAGGAGTTGTTGCTCCGTTTTCATTGTTCTATTGCTGCATTGTTCTATTGTTCGTCCCTCAACCACCCACCACCCACCACCCACTACCCTGGACGAAGCAACCCCAACAAAGGACTCCCCCATGGCCACCGTCACCCTCAAAGGCAACCCCATCCGCACCATCGGCGAGCTTCCCGCCGTCGGATCCAAGGCCCCCGACTTCAAGCTCACCCGCGCCGACCTCGGCGACGTGAGCCTCAAGGACTTCGCCGGCAAGAAGGTCATCCTCAACATCTTCCCCAGCATCGACACGGGAACCTGCGCCACCTCGGTGCGCAAGTTCAACAAGGAGGCCGGCGACCTTCCCGGCGTGGTCGTGGTGGGCGTCTCGAAGGACCTGCCCTTCGCGCTCGGCCGCTTTTGCGGGGCGGAAGGCATCGACAAGGTGGTGACCACCTCGGCGCTGCGGCCCGATTCGGAGTTCGGCAAGGATTACGGGGTGCTCTTCGTGGACGGTCCTCTCGCCGGGGTGTTCTCCCGTTCGATCGTCGTCATCGACGAGTCGGGGAAGGTGATCCACGCGGAGCAGGTGCCCGAGACCGTCGATGAGCCGGACTACGCGCGGGCACTGGCGGCGGTGAAGTAAGGAGAGTTACGAGTTGCGAGTTACGAATGGAAAACCGGGAGTGATCGGACGTCAAGGGATCAAACCTTCATTCGCAACTCGCAACTCGTAATTCGTCACTCCTTACGGTTCCAACCTTTCGTCATCGCGCGGTTTGGCCTCGGGCTTTTTGGCCGCGGCGCGGATGGCCTTCATCGCGGCCTTGGCCAGCACGCTGATGGTCTTCGAGTAGAGGAACATCCCTCCCAGCGCGGCAAGGGCCAGCAGCCTGAGGAGGGCCCTGAGGAAGGGGTTCGCGGCGTTGGATGCGTTGCGGGAAGATGCGGTGTGCGCGGTCATGGTCGTTCCCTCCGGGGGTAGTTTGCGTCTGCTATCAACCTACCCGGAAGGGCGGGACGAGGCGATTACGAAGCGTTACGGCGGGGGAGCCGCGGGTTACGAAATCCCGCTGTCCTCCGGAAGCTTCCGGAGGACCTGTCGCCTTCAGATGAACTTGTCGGCGGGGAAGCGGAAGATCTTCGCGAGTTTTTTCGCGAACTCCTTGCTGATGGCCCGGCGGCCGTTCTCCCAGTCCGAGATCCGCTTCGCGCTTATGCCGCCGATCCGGGCGGCCAAGCGCGCCTGCGACCAGCCGTGGGCCTCGCGCAGGATGCTCACCGTTCGCGCAGGCGTCATGTTCGCCTCCATGCGCCGGGCGAAATCCGTCTCGAAGTAATTCACGTAGTCATCAGGATCGTCCCCGGCTTCGCTCATGTAGATGCGATAGCGCTCTTCGATGTCCCTCAGGACGCGCGGGGGAGTGGAAGCCCTGAAGGTCAGGTTAATAGGGAGCTTTTTGGTGGCTGCCGGCATAGTACACCTCGATGAACAAAACGTCCTTCTCCTGCCTCCAGCAGGCCACCCACGCGTGATTCCCGGTCAGGTGGCAGTGGTAGCGGTTCCCGTCCCCGCGCAATTTCCCGTAGTTCGTCCAGTCGCGCGGGCCCGTGGGACCGGACTCCCGCAGGACGCGAACCAAATGGTCGAACTTGCCCCGGACTTTTTCAGGCATGCCTTCAAGGCTCTTCAGAACCTTTCGATGCAAGCGGACTTCATATTCCACAATGTACTCCATTTTGGAGGGTAACGTCATGGCTGCATCCGCGGCCCGATCGGTTGGGATTCCGGAAACGGGCAAGATACGGGTGGGGAAGGGACGGGACGAACGGAGGCGTGACCGTCGTCACGGCGGGAGGGACTTTTTTAGAATGGTTGCGCGCGGCCGGGGAGGATACCGGACATCGCGACCTGCCCCGGCGAAGGCCGGGGCGCCCGCAACGAGCCCCCATGCATTCCCCGACCTTCCCCCGCCCCGTCCTCATCCTGCCCGGCTTCGGGGGCTCGGGCCCCGGGCATTGGCAAACGCTGTGGGAGCGCGCGCATCCGGAATTCCGGCGCGTGGAAGCGCGCGATTGGAATCGTCCTGATCGCCGGGAGTGGGTGGCGAACCTCGAGGCGGCCGTCCTGGATTCAGGGCCGGAGACGGTCCTCGTCGCGCACAGCCTGGCGTGCCTGCAGGTTGCTCATTGGGCCGCGGTCACCCGGCTGGGCGTCCACGGCGCGTTGCTCGTCGCGCCGCCCTCTCCGGAAGGGCCGGAGTTTCCCGCGGCCGCGACGGGATTTTCTCCCGTCCCCATGACGGCCTTGCCGTTTCCCGCGATCGTGGTCGGCAGCACGAACGATCCCTACGCGTCGCCGGAGTTCACGGGACGGTGCGCCAAGGCTTGGGGCGCGCGCCTTGTGGGCGTCGGCGCCAAGGGCCACGTCAACGCGGCGAGCGGGCTGGGGGAGTGGGAGGAGGGGCGGGGGCTCCTGGAAGAAATCGGAAACCGGAAATCAGAAAGATGAAACAAACACGGGCGGTTGGAAGATCCAGGCGGCAGCTACCGACGCCAAGCGGATGTTCCCCCTCCTGTTTCATGTTTCCGGTTCCTGGTTTCCGGCCTCATTCCCCTCCCGGTCCCGTGTACGTCCCCGGGACGTCGGTGAGCACGCCGCGATCGAGGCACAAGCGGCGCACCGGGAGCTCGCCGGTGAGGAGCTGGTCGTGCGTGGCCATCAGGACGGCGGTGCCCGCCACGTGGATGTCGTGGAAGATGCGCAGGATCTCCATCGAGGTCTCGGGGTCGAGGTTGCCGGTGGGCTCGTCGGCCAGCACCACGTGGGGATTGTTCGTCATGGCGCGCGCGATGGCGGCGCGCTGCTGCTCGCCTCCCGACAGCTCATGGGGAAAGCGCCGCGCCTTGGCGGAGAGGCGCACCATCGTGAGCACCTCGTACACGCGCTGCTTCACGCGCGACTCCGGCTCGTCGGCGGCGCGCAGGGCGAGGGCCACGTTGTCGAACACGCTGCGGTCGGGAAGCAGCTTGAAGTCCTGGAACACGATGCCCAGCTTGCGCCGGAGCTTCTGCACGCGCCCGCCGGACAGGCGCTTGCCCGAATGATATTCCTCGCGGGGGCCGAACGACACGGTGACCTCGCCCGAATCGGGGCAGTCGTCCATGTAGATGAGGCGCAGCACCGTGCTCTTGCCGGCGCCGCTGGGGCCGGTGAGCAGCACGAATTCGCCGGGGTCGATCCGGAACGACGCCTGCTCGAGGGCTTGCCAGCCGCCGGGATAGACCTTGGTGACGCGGTCGAAGGTGATCATGGCCTTTGCAGCACGAAGTGAAGCCGCTCGTGGCGGTCGGTGCCGGGCTCCAAGGTAAAATCCGCGAGGCACGCCCGGACCGAAAATCCGGCTTCCCGGGCGGTTTTTTTCAGGAAGGCGGCGGGCCACACGCGCTGGCGATGCACTTCCTCCGCGCGGATGTAACGGCCGTCGGGGGCCAGGGCGAAAAAGGTGAACAGGTTGAGCTGGAGACGCGTGCCGGCGTCATAACGGCTGTGGCGCACCACGGCCCCGGCATCCGTCTCCTGGAAATCGAGCGTGTCGGCGAACCAGCGCCTCGAGCAGGTCGCGGTGGTGACGTCGAAGAGAAACACGCCGCCCGGCGCGAGCGCCCGGAAGGCCTCGTCCATCGCCCGCCGGACATCCTCGGCCCGCAACAGGTAATTGAGGCTGTCGTAGACCATCAGCGCGAGGTCGAAGCTTTCGGGCCGGAAGGGCAGCGCGCGCGCATCGCAAGCGGCGCGGCTGGGGGGGTTCCCGTTTCTCCTCGCGGCTTCGGCCAGCATGGCCGGGCTGAGGTCGCTATGGACGGCGAAGGCGCCCGGGAAGAGGGGCGGCGAGGCGAGGCGGCAAGTCCCGGCCGCGATCTCGAGCACGCGGCTGGGGGAGGTTCCCCGTCCGCGTACCGACCGCCATAGCCTGCGCAGGTGGCGCGCCCAGCCGGCATAGTCCACGTGCGCCATCACGGCGTCGTAGTGCGGGGCGAGGGAGGAGTACGGAGAATGCGGAATGCTGAATGCGGAATGCGAAAAGGGGACCGATGAACGAGAATGGGGCGCTTGTTCGCCTCCCCTTCCTCTCTCAACCCCGGCTTTCTTCATCATTTATCATTTCGCATTTCTCATTCATCATTTTCTTCGCGGGCCCCGCCCGCGAACCGCTCCAGCCGCGAGCTGACGTGCATCTGCTCGCGCCAGGTGTTGATGAGGGCCTCCAGCCGGTCGCCGATCATCCACTCGCGGGCATACTGGTGGATGAGGGGGTAGTCCTCCTCCAGCGACAAGCGGCGCTCGCGCACCTTGTGGTCGACGCGGAAGATGTGCCAGCTGTCGCCGACGAGGATGGGTCCGCTCACCGCGCCCTCGGCCACCGTGTCGACGACGGCGCGGTACACGCCGGCCAGCGAGTCGCGCGAGAACCAGCCCAGGTCGCCGCCCAGGTCGCGGGTCTTGCGGTCGTCGGAGTGGGCCCGCGCGGCGGCGCGGAAGGCCTCGGCGGTGTTGAGGGTGCGGCCCAGCGAGTCGACCCACTGGCGCGCGCGCGCCGTGTCGGCGGCCGACGGCGTCACGCGGATGAGGATGTGGGAAGTGCGGATCTCGTTGTCGCGCTTGCCGGTGACGCGGATCAGGTGATAGCCGAAGCGCGTGCGCACCGCCCGCCGGGTGTAGTCGCCCGCGTCGAGGGAGAAGGCCGCCCGCTCGTAGTCGGGATCGAGCGATCCGCGCCGCGTATAGCCCAGGTCGCCGCCGTCCCTGCCCGAAAAGTCGTCGGAGTGCAGCCGCGCCAACTCGGCGAAGCTTTCGCCCTGGGCGAGCCGCGCGGCGAGCGCGGCCGCCTTGTCGAGCGCGTCCTTCTCGATGGCGGGGGAGGCCTTCACGCGCCATTGCAGGTGCGAGAGCCGCGCCACGTCGCGCTGCACGGGCAGGCTGTCGCGATGGGTCTCGAAGAAGGTGCGCACCTGGAACTGCGAGGGCTGGGGATCGCCCACGTACTTCATCTGCAACCGTTGGCGCAGCATGTTGTCGCGCACCTGGTCGGCCAGGCGCGCCTTGAACTGTCCCAGCGACATGCCCGTGGCCTGCCGCAGGGCGGACTCGAGCGCACGCTCGCCTCCCTGCTGCTGGGCCACGCGGGCGTACATGTCGGCCGCGCGGGCCTCCACGTCGCGCTCGGAGAAGAGCAAGGTGGTGTCCTGCCTCGCCTTCTCGAGCACGACCTTGTCGTCGATGAGGCGGTCCAGCGCCTCGCGGCGCTGCTCGGCCAGCGAAAGCGACGCGAATCCCGGACGCTGCTGCAGCATGCCGAAGCGCAGCTCCTCGACGTCGGAGAAGAGGATGGGCGTGCCGTTCACCACGCCGGCGATGCCGTCCACCGGCGTGCGCGCGGCGGAAGGCGCGGGCAGGGCCGAAAGCAGCGAAGCGGCCAGCAGCAGCGAGGGAAGCAGGGAGGAAAAGTTCGGGGACGGTTTCATGGGGGTCATTCTCCCGGGGGCAGGCGTTCCCCGGCGGCGTCGGGCATCGGCGCGTCCATGGGAAGCTCGGCTCCGGCCTCCTGCCCGGGGATGCGATCCACGTTCAGGCGGATGGCGGAGCCTTCCTTGTATTGGCGGATCTTCGATTCGCGCAGCCGCTCCTTGCGCTGCATGGCGAGGCGCGCCGCGATTGAGGCGCGCACTTCCTGGAAGGGGAGGGGCGTGCCGGCCTCGGCGCGGTCGATCAATTTGACCAGGTACACGCCGTCGGGGCAGCTGAGGGGCGGCGAGACCCAATCGGGCTTGGCGTTAAGCAGGTCGTGCAGGCACGCCGGTATCTCCGAGGGCTTGCGCAGGGGCGGAGAGCCCGCGTCGGCCGCGGAATCGAGCGAGTTGCGCTCGGCGAGGGCCGCGAAGTTGTCGCCGCGGATCCTGCCCCGCAGCGCCAGGGCCTCCTTCAGCGTGGCCAGGCGGATGTGGAGGAAGCGGAACTCGGGGGTCTTGCGCAGGAAATCCGACTTGTTCGACTCGTAGAAGCGGGCGAGGGCGTCCTCGTCGGGATCCGCGTCGGCCGAAACCGTCTCGCGGGCCAGGAACTCCTCGATGATCATGCGGCGCTGCAGGCGCTCGAGCTTGCGGCGCAGCTTGGGATCCTCGTTGAACTTGCTCTTGAGGGCTTGACGGTACACCGCCTCGTCGTCGATCCAGCGCTGGATCACGTCGAGGTATTGCTCGCGGGGGAGCACCTTCTCGTACTCGGCGGGGAAGGTCTCGCGGAGCTCGTCGAGCGTCAGCTTCGAGCCGTCCACTTCGGCGAGGGCGATTTGCTGGGAATCCCCCTTGCCGCAGCCGGCCAGCGTGAGCAGGCTTGCGGCCGCCATTAGGATCAGGAAGGGCGCTCGTCCCGAGGATGCGGTTTCCCCGAGGATGGATTTTTTGGGGGGAAAATACCCGAAAAAATTGAAAATCACGGCGGCAATATAGGTAAACGGGAGGTCGTGGAGTCGCCCGGGGGCATATTCGGACCGGACGTCGCTAAAAGGTCCTGTGGTAGAAACCTGCGCGCTTTCGTCTAAATTTCCGGTATGACATCCGCTCCCGCCCCCGTATCCGCTCGCCGTCCCGAGTTCCGTCGCGCCAAGATCCTCGTCACGATGGGGCCCGCGTTGGAGGATCCCGCGCGGCTCGAGGCGGCGCTGAAGGCGGGCGCGGATGCCGTTCGCGTCAACTTTTCGCACGGCGACTCGGCCCAGCATGTCCGCTACCTGAAGCTCGTGCGCGCCGCCGCGGAAAAGCTCGGCCGCCCGTGCGCCGTGCTCGCCGACCTGATGGGGCCCAAGATCCGGGTGGATCGAAACACCTACGACCTGCGCCCCGGCACGACCGTGACGCTCACGCGCGGACGCGGCCAGCCCTCGAAGGGCATCATCGGACTCACGCACGCGGGCTGGTTCCGCAACGCGGCTCCCGGCCAGCGCATCCTGCTCGACGACGGCAAGCTCGAGCTCGAGTTCCGGGGAACGAAAGGCTCCGGGGCGGCCACCACGGCGCAGGCCCGCGTGGTGCGCGGCGGGCCGCTCAAGCCCGGCAAGTCGCTCAACGTTCCCGGCGTCGACCTCGGCCTGCCCATGCCCACGCCCAAGGATCGCGCCGACCTCGAGGTGATCGCCCGCGCCGGCTTCGACTGGGTCGCCGCCTCCTTCGTCAGCTCGGCCGAGGACGTGCGCCGCCTGCGCGCGCACTTCGAGCGCCTGAAGCTCACCGCGCCCATCATCTCGAAGATCGAGAACGCCGCCGCCGTGGAGAAGCTCGAGGAGATCGTGGAGGCTTCCGACGGCGTGATGGTGGCGCGCGGCGACCTCGGGGTCGAGGTCGAGCTGGAGCGCATCCCCACGTTGCAGCGCAACGTCATCCACGCCGCGCGCGCGGCGGGCAAGGTCACCATCGTCGCCACGCAGATGCTGGAGACGATGATCGAGAATCCCATCCCCACGCGCGCCGAGGTCACCGACGTCTCCACCGCCGCGCTCTCGCGCGTGGACGCCCTCATGCTCTCGGCCGAGACGGCCGCGGGCAAGCATCCCATCGAGGCCGTCGCCACGATGGATCGCATCATCCGCGCGGCCGAGCGGAACCTCGAGGAGGACATCGTCAGCGTGCCCTACGGCGGCGCGATGGCGATGATGTGCGAGGCCGGCCTGTACCTCAGCCTCATCGACGGGGCCAAGGCCCTGGTCACCGTGAGCACGCGCGGCTCCACGCCGCGCATCCTCGCCTCGTACCGCGGCAACATCCCCATCGTGGCGGCGTGCACCACCAACGCCATCTACCGCCGCTCCACGCTGTACTACTCGATGCACGCGATCAAGGTCGCGCCCGTGCGCGAGACCGAGAAGATCTTCCGCACCATCGAGGCCGACCTGCGCAAGCGCCGCATGGTCACGCGCGGCGACACGCTGGTGTTCGTGTTCGGCTACCCGATCCACGGACGGCACCGGACGAACACGATCCGGAGGTGGGTGGTGGAGTAGGCGATTACGAGTTACGAGTTACGAGTTACGAATACGAACAAGGAATCAGTCGAGCGAGACGGGGAGTGCCCGGAGGATTCGCGTCCCTGTATTTTAGTGTTCCGCGTTCTCCCGAGCCCTCCGACCGCATCGACTCCGAAGAATCCCGAACCGACGAAGCTTCGACGACGAAGAACGCCCCCTAGATCCGCCAGTCGATCGGTTCCATCCCCGCCTTCTTCAGTAGTTCGTTCGCCTTCGAGGCCGCATTAACACGAAGGCCCTCCGCGATGTTTTCGCGAAGGGCCTTGTGCTTGTGCCGTCGGTGCCGGCCGGGCTGATTACCTCCCCGGCTTGAGCGTCACGGACCTCCGGTTGTAATGGGTGGTCTTGCCGTCGCCGGTGACGGAGACGCGCACCACGTACACGCCCGCCGAGACGACTTGCCCGTTGGTCGCCCTTCCGTTCCAGACGATCTCCTGCGCCTTGCCAGCCTTGGCTTCGGGCTTAACCGAAGCCGTCCACAGCGTGCGGCCGTGGATGTTGAGGATGCTCACGGCGACCTTCTCCACTCCGACGACACCGGCGGGGATCGTGAAACCGTAGAGCTTCTCCTTGCCGGTGACGTAGAGGGTGAATGAGCCCGAGATGAGGGAAACCGGGGCGATGACCTCGACCTGGATCGTGGTGGTGGCCGTGTCGTTTCCTCTGGCGGCCTTGACGGTGTAGGTCTCCGAGGCGGTGACGGATGTCGGCGTTCCGGTGATGGCTCCGCTTTCGCTGTCGAAGACGAGCCCGTTGGGCAGGGCGGGGGAGATGAGCCATGCCGTGGCCTCGCCCATGGCGAGCGTCGGCATCCAAGGCTCGATCTCTGCGCCTGCCGGATAGGACTGAATCGCGGGAGAGTAGGAGAGCCCGATGGGCGG
>CBFGVC010000069.1:0-9857 GCA_965652255.1 uncultured Fibrobacteria bacterium
GGGATTCTTCGGTGTCATGGCTTCGTCGCTACGCGCCTCACCCCCGCGCCTACGGCGCCGCCCCCTCTCCCTCCAACGCTGCGCGTGGATGGAGAGGGGGATCCGTATCGGTGATTCGGTAATCGGCTGGTTTCTGGTTGTTTTCCCGCGTTCTCCACCCGAAGCTTCTATTCCGGAGAATCCCGAACCATCCGAAGCATCCGAAGCATTGAAAAATCTCCGTTCCCGAACCCCTATCCCCTAAATCCTCTCCCCCTGCTACCTTTCCCCTCATGTACAAGTACATCATCATGGGCATCCAGGGCTGCGGCAAGGGGACGCAGGCGAAGCTGCTCTGCGACGCCTACGACTTCGTCCACATCTCCATCGGCGACCAGTTCCGCTGGCACATCGCCAATCACACCAAGCTTGCCGCCAAGGTCAACCGTATCATCTCGGGCGGCAACATGGTGGGCGACGACCTCGTCGCCAAGGTCGTGGCCGAGCGGCTCTCGTGGCACGACTGGAACTACGGGTTCGTCCTCGACGGCTTCCCGCGCACCTTCGCGCAGGCCGAGTTCCTCTTCGAGAACTACAACATCAACGCCGTGATCCACATGGAGGCGCCCGACAGCCTCGTGCGCGAGCGCGTGCTCGCGCGCCGCGTCTGCTCGCAATGCGGGCTCGACTACAACCTCATCGGCCATCGCCCCAAGGAAGAGGGCATCTGCGACGTGTGCGGCGGCGCGCTCGTCACCCGTAGCGACGACCACGAGGAGGCGATCGAAAAGCGCATCGCCGACTACCACACCAAGACCGAGCCCATGCTCCGTTATTTTCGCCGTCTCGGGATCGTCGTGGACGTCAACGCCACCCAGACCATCCCCAAGGTCCATGCCGACATCAAGGCCGCCCTCGGCCTGCCCGAGCCACGCCCCCTCAACTCGCTCACGCTCCACTCCGAGCGGGAATTCGCCAAGGGATTGCCCTCCTAGGCCGTCCCGGCCTCGCTTTCGCGCCGGACGCTTTCGTACCTTGTGCCGACCGCATCCCGCGCCGGGACGCGGCCAAGGACGCGACATGAAGGGCATCATCCTCGCCGGCGGCGCCGGCTCACGGCTTTACCCCTTGTCACGGGTCGCGAGCAAGCAGCTCCAGCCCGTGTACGACAAGCCGATGATCTATTACCCGCTCTCCACCCTCATGCTGGGCGGCATCCGCGACATCCTCCTCATCTCCACCCCCGACGACGTGCCCCGCTTCGAGGCCCTGCTCGGCGACGGCTCGCAATGGGGACTCAGCATCTCGTACAAGGTGCAACCCAAACCCGAGGGGCTGGCGCAGGCCTTCATCCTCGGCGAAGAGTTCCTCGCGGGAAGCGCGGCGACCCTCATCCTCGGCGACAACATCTTCTACGGCAAGATGAAGCTGGACGAGATCTTGGGGGGCTTCTCCGGGGGCGCGACGGTGTTCGGGTATCCTGTCGGCGACCCCGAGCGCTACGGCGTGGTGGAATTCGACGCGAGCGGGAAAGTCGTCGGGCTTGAGGAAAAACCCGCCAAGCCGAAATCCCACTACGCCGTGCCCGGCCTGTACGTGTACGATTCGACGGTGGTCGCGCGCGCCAAGGCGCTCAAGCCTTCGCCGCGCGGCGAGCTGGAGATCACCGACCTCAACCTCTCCTACCTGCGCGACGGCGCGCTTTCCGTTTCGCTGCTCGGCAGGGGCATCGCCTGGCTCGACACGGGGACCCACGCCTCGCTGCTCGAGGCCAGCCACTTCATCTACACTCTGGAAGCGCGGCAAGGACTCAAGATCGGATGCCCCGAGGAGATCGCCTTCCTGCGTGGTTTCATTGATCGTGGGCGGTTGCGGACGACCCTCGAGGCCATGCCGAAGTCGCCGTACCGGGATTACCTGGAGAAGAGGTTCGGGTAGAATTCAATCACGGATCACGAGCACGAATCGAGAGGGCTGGACATCCGCTATCGCACGACCTCGGCGAGGTCGCCCAACTTCGTTACCCAAGGAGTCGTAGTCCTCTCTCCGGTCAAAAGCGGCGCCCCCTGCCTCAAGGCAAGATTGATGTACACGGCGTCGTAACTCGTGGCGGAAAAATCCAAAGCTGTCCGCAGGATCTCATCGCGTTGCGGATCCACGACCTCGAGGGGTGACTCGAGGTGCACGGAATAGATCTCCTCGGCGAGGTCGGCTTCCAGCTCTCCGCGTTTCACGTATGTCCTGAGCACGTTGGCGAATTCGATGTAGTGCAACGACGGCACCAGCGCCCGGATGGTGCCCGCCAAGATGCGATCGCGCCAATTTCTCGCCTTGTCCGAAAAGGTTTCCGGCAAGTACCATGCGATGGCAACGCTCGTGTCGAGGATCCGCGTGCTCACCGGTTCTCCCGGGCCTCGCGCAGGACATGCAGGGGAAGCTCATGAAGGCGTACTCCCGCCAACTTCCGATCGAGTTTCCGCAGCCGATCCATATAACTGCTGGTCCTAGCCTCGGCGGCTTTGGTCTGGATGAACACCCTGAGCGACTCCTCGAGGAGCGCCCGTTTCGACTTCGCCTTGCTGTACTTGCGGGCTTGCAGAAGGAGATCGTCATCCAGTACGATGTTCGTCCTCATACACCCTAAAATACACCCTTTGAGCCCGCGCGTCATCTTTAAAATTAAACGAATTTAAGGGATTCCTTGATTCGGAGGGGGATCCGGGGGGCCTGCTCCCGGGATCAGCCGACTTCCTAAAAAACGATCTTGAACCCCAGCGCCCCCAGCTTGTCCTCGTTGTCCTGCGTGTTCGTGTCGTAAAAGAACCACGTGTAGTACAGCGCCGCCAGGTTCAAGCGGCCGCGCAGAAGCAGGTTGGCCGAAACGCTCCATTTCTGCTCCGTCCCCCCTCCTTCGCGAATCCACAGCGCCTGGTTGAGGTCGGCGTAACTCCCCCACCTCCCCCATCGCCCGAGATGGTAGCGCAACAGCGAGAAAGCCTCGTAGCGATAGTCGCTGTTCTGGGCGATCCAGATGGATTCCCGCCCGTACAGGAAGGCCCCCACGTTGACCTGATAGTCCCACTTGTCGCGGAAGCCCTCGAAATCTTCCCGGTAGCGCTGGACGAGGAATTGCGGGTACGCCCCCTTGCTTCCGAACCCGAACCGGAAGCTGTTCCACCAGATGGAACCGTCCGGCTCGAACTCCCCGATGGCGTGGATGCACTCGTGGAGCAACAGGCCGCTGATCATCCAGGTGTCGAATTCGTACTGGTAGCCCGGCGTGAGCGTGTAGCGGATGCGGTTCAGGCGAAAGACGCTGGTGTCGGAGCGCTCGATGATCGTGCTGTTGGCGATGAGCCAGTTGGACACGAGCCCCTTCCAGCTGAAGAAATCCACGTACACGTGGAAATCGGAGCGATACCCCGGGGCGAAGTGATCTCCGTTGCGCGGACTGCCGCCGTGGACGTACGGGGCGAAGGTCACCTGCCCGTGCGTGCGCATGAGCACCTCGAAATCGTGCGTCATCCAATCGACCGGCGACGCCGCGCGCGCGGTCGCGACCAGGAGGAGGGAGGCCAGGAGGAAACGCTTCATGAGGGGGATCCGTCGTGGGCAATAATACTTCGGGAACCGCACTTTTTATCGTTCCGGCCACGATGCGAATTTTCCGGAAAGCCTGCGAGTCGCCGCGCGGCGACTCCCGAAGCGGCGGCGATCTCCGAAAGACCCTCGCCACGACCCTCGCCATGGCGGTCCTTCCTTGTCTTCCGTATGCCGCTCAATCCTCCGCGGAGGACGCAGCGCGCGCCGGGGCCTTCGAGGTCATGGCGGGAGACATGGAGGCCAGCACGGTTTCCTTCCGCGAAACCGCGCTGCACCTCCCCGGCAGCCACCTCCGTTCCGATTCGATGTCGTATACGCTCGAGGCGCGGGTGGCCCCCTCGTTCATCGCCGTGCGTTCGTCGGGAAGCCTTCATCCCGGGGCCCTCATGGTCGCCGTCACGCCCAAGTTCATTGTCCGGCGCTCGGCGGGTCTGGCGTCGAACCCCGTGCGCACGCCGGGCTACCTGCCGACCGTCACGGCATACTACAGCCCCCGGGACAGCCTCGAGCGAAACAGGAAAGGCTCGCCTGCCCCGCACGCATACTTCTCCGTCGCGCTCATGCACCACTCCAATGGGCAGGACGGACCGTTTCTCGACGCCGAGGGGCGCCCCAACCGCGTGGACGGAAGCTTCAGCCTGTGGAGCGCGTCCCTGACAGCGCACTTGCGCGGCGGATGGCCTCCGCTGCCCGACTACAAGGCCGTGCGCGTGGAGCGCCTTTATTTCAAGGAAGGCGCGCTCGACGCCTATTACCCGGACTGGATCGTGTCGATCGCGCTGCGCACCGCGCCCAGGACGCTGGGCCGGGTTCCGGGCCGGGGGCGGCTGCTCGCCGACTTCGACTGGAAACCCCGGAAGGACAACGACGTTCCGGCATCCCTGAAGCCCGCACCCTTCTCGGCCGCGTTCGCCGCGGCCTGGCATCCCCTCTCGGCGGGACACGGGACGCGAATCGACTTCGCCGTGTTCGCTCGCGGCTACGCGGGCGCTGACGACTACAACATCAATTTCGACCGCAACGTGTACCGGGCGGAGCTTGGCCTCATGTTCGGGCCCGTCCCCTTCACTTCGTACGCTTCGGCCCCTTGAGGCCGCGCGACTTCGAAGCGCGCGCATCGTACTTCGGCGCCACCTCGCGCACCCACATGTCGATCTCGGGGGTTCGCAGAAGTTCCCACAACGGAATTTCGAGGCCCGCGCAGATCTTGGCCAACGTGCTCAGCTTGGGGTCGTTTTTCCCGTTCAGAAGCTCGCTGAGGGTGGATTTGGGAATGCGGTTCTCGTGGGCGAACAGCTCGATGCTGGCATAGCCGCGACCCCGCACCATGTCGCGGATGCGGTCGCCGGTGATTTTGAGAAGGGAATCCAAGCTTCGAGCGCTCCAAAAGCGCCCAGAAAGCTAGGGGAATGGGAAATTCGCGCGTTCGCCGTGGCGAACAAGCCGGGGATATTCTCGATCCGTTAACCTGGGATAACGACGCCGCCCCCGCCCGCCCGTATCTTCCGGGCGTCACCGGGAAAACCCAGGGAGGCCCCATGAAAACCGAAATGTCCCGCCGATCGTGCCTGCTGCCGATCCTGCTCCTTCCGCTCATCCTCCTGACGGCATGCCTTACGGATGACGGGAAGCCCGCCGGCCCCGTGACCGGAGATCAAACGGACGATCCGTCGGGGGAAGGCCCGGATACGACTTCCCCCGCGGACACTTCGGGCTGGATCAAGGCCTCGATCGGTGGCCCGGTGCACTTCAATGCCGTGACCTGGACCGGCTCCCGGTTCGTCGCCGTCGGTTGGGACGGCATGACCGCCACATCTCCCGACGGCATCGCATGGACCCAGAAGGCGACAAGCTCCTGGAACACCCTTAACTCCGTGGCCTCCTCCGGAAGCATCATCGTGGCGGTGGGGTTCCCGGGCGTCATTCTCACCTCGCCGGATGGCGTCGCCTGGACGACGCGCAATGCGGGGACCACGCGGGGCCTGAACTCCGTCGCATGGTCCGGATCCCGCTTCGTCGCCGTCGGGCAGTTCGGGACCATCCTCTCTTCCCCTGACGGCATCACGTGGACCACCCGGTCATCCAAAAGCTTCGAAGCGGGAATTTCCGATGAACTGAATACGGTGGCCTGGACGGGCTCGGGTTTCATCGCCGCCGGTGGACAGTTCATCCACACCTCTCCCGACGGCATCACCTGGACCGAACACCCTTCGGACCTTTCCCATGACCAAATCCTCTGGGTCGAGCCCGAAGGTTCTTCGGCGGGCTACCTGGTTTCCGTGGGTTTCTTCGCCTCGATCCGCACATCGCCCGGCGGGGTCGCTTGGACCGAGCGCCACACGGCTTCCTCGTGGCTGAACGGCCTGGCCAAAGGCCTCCGGCCGAACGGAACCCGCCGCATCGTCGCGGTGGGCGCGTTCGGCGCGGTGGCGGAATCCTCCGACGGATCGACTTGGGTGGAAACCAAGGTGGGAACCGGGATGCTGAACGGAGTCGCTTGGTCCGGATCGCGATTCGTGGCCGTGGGAGACAGCGGGATCGTGCTTCGAACGCCGTAGGATGGGCGAGCCTGTCTCGTCGAGCCCGTCGAGACTATCGCATCAATCCCTGAAGACGCAAAACTCCCCCGGGCGAGAGCGCGCGGGCCGGAATCCGGGCGAAATCCGTCCGGGTTCCCGCATGAGTTTATGCCTCCACCGCGCTCCAAACAGGCTTGAAACACGATCGCGGTTCCGATTTTTCGGGCTCATTAACCGTGGTTAATGAGCCGTGGGGAAAGGCGGAATATGTTGCATCCATCGCCCGGCCTGAAAACCTCCGGGCGCAGGAATGGAGCCCGCCATGACCCGTCAACTTCCGACTTCGACCTTCCTCGCCGCGGCGCTCCTCGGCGCGCTTCTCGTCTCGCCCATCCACGCCCAGACCGCATGGACGCAGCGTACCTCGCACGCCACCCAGCCCTTGAGATCCGTAATCTGGACGGGAAGCCAACTGGTGGCCGTTGGCGATTCCGGCACCATCCTGACTTCTCCGGACGGCATCGCATGGACAAAACGAAACTCCGGTACCCCTTATGACCTGATGTCGGTCGCATGGTCCGGAAGCCTGCTCGTGGCGGTGGGCTATGGGATGTTCAGCAGCCAGGCTTTTCCACCGATCATCGTGACCTCTCCCGACGGCGTGACCTGGACCACCCGGTCCACAGGACCAACGACCGTGGGGTTGAATTCAGTCGCTTGGTCCGGAAGCAAGTTCTTCGCGGTGGGAAACGGAAGTTCCGCGTGCGGAATTTCCTCCCCGGACGGCATCACCTGGACATTCATACCGGCATCCTCCTTGCCCTGCAACAGCCGGGCGGTGACCTGGATGGGGACAATGTGGGTCTCTGCGGGAAACGGACAAATCCACACGTCTGCGGACGGAACATCCTGGACGCTGCGCCATACGACCGGCAGCAGTTTTGATGCTGTCGTCTGGAACGGCAGCCGGGTGGTCGCCGTGGACAGAAGAAGCTTTGCCTATTCATCCACGGACGGAATTTCATGGGACTCCGTGAAGATAACGACAGGGAGTACTGTGTGGGGGAGCCTCTTGTGGACGGGCAGCCAATTCTTGGCCGGGAGTTCCCACGAAGTGTTTTCATCCCCGGACGGGCTCGCATGGACATACAGGACGGGCCAGACCGATGTGGATTGCACGCACTGCTCAAACTTCCCCAATGGCCTCGCCTGGACCGGAAGTCTCCTCGTGGGGGTGGGCCACCATGGCGGCATCTACACGTCTCCGCAGGTCACGGTCTCGCTGGCTCCGCGCGGGCCGGAACCTCGTCCGCGCCACCACGAATTCCAAGGCCGGGCGGTGGATGCCTTGGGGCGCACGGTCGCGTCACCCGAAAATCCGGGACCGCGAATCCGACTCACTCCCTGAAGAAGTAAAACTCGCCCTCGCGGCGCGCGAACCCGGCCTCGCGCATTTTCCGCCGCCACCACGTGACCGTTTCATAAGTGCGAACGCCCATGTGGGGGGGACTTCGATCGCCCTGGTAGTTTCGGGGATCCACCAGCAGGCAAAGCATTCCCCCGGGCGAGAGCGCGCGGGCGGCATTGCGGAGATAGGGCGCAAGCCTGCGAGGCGGCAGGTACTGCGCCGCGCACTCCACGATGACGTCGAAAGAGCGCGGCTTCAGGCCGCGCACGAAGTCCGCCGCGTCGGCGCGGCGGATGAGCCGGCGAAGCCTTGGATCGCGGATGCGATCCAGGATGTAGGGAGAATTCTCGACGCCTCGCGCCTTCAGGCCGCGCCGCAGGGCTTCCCGCATCAGGCTGCCGTCGGCGGCGCCCAGGTCGAGAAGGGACTCTGGCAGCTTCCCGTTCCGCTCCCGGTAAACGCGAAGGATCGCGGGAAGGGAGAAGGTGAACCGCTTCCAGCTTCGGGAGTAATCCGTCCTGCGGGAACCGGTGCCGTAGCGGGCGAAGTAGGCCTCGCCCAGAGGCCTCGATCCGAGGCCCGCGGAGAATCCCGAACGGGCCATGGCCGAGGAACTAGCCCAGCTTCTTGAGCGCGTCGGCCACCGTCACCGGCGCCTTGGCCTTCACGTGCACCATGAAACGCTGGCGCTTGTCCTGTTCCCGCTCCAGTGAGTAGTTGCCCGCGCCGTACACGGCGTCGAGCAAGGCCGAGAGCTCGGGCTTCACGGCCGAGAGGGTTTCGTCGTTGTTGGGCGCGATGGCGCGGTTGTTCACGATGAACGTCACGTCTCCGGCGAGGAACTTCGGCTTGACCTTGAAGTTCGCGTCGTTCTCGATCAGCGCGGCGTGGGCCAGCGTGGTCTTGAGCGAGGCGCGCAGCGTCTCGGGATTGGCGGTCTCGACCGGCTGGCGGCGCTCGTAGAGCAGGCCGAGGCGCCCGCGCGTCTTGTCGAGCGTGTAGGCCTCGTTGTGGCCCGAGAGGAAGATCACCGGGCCGTCCACGACGTGGCTGTAGTCGGCCACGTCCACGAACACCTCGGGGCTGCCGACGATCCAGGTGGCGAAGACCTTGAACCAGTCATGGGGATCGCCCACGGTGGCCTCGTCGAGGTGGAGTTTCCACTGGATGTTCTGCAGGTTCATACGGTTTCCTTTTCGCGTGCGCACCCTTGGGGGCGCTGGGTATGGGCGAGCCATGGCTCGCCCTTACGAAGCGGCGGCCTAGGCCGCCGCTTCTTCCTTCTCGTCCTTCGTGGCCGCCATGCTGGTGCGCGCGTAGCAGCTGTGCGCCGCCTCCACGAACAGCTGCGCCTCGTGCAGGAACAGCTGCACCTTCTCCTTGTCGTCCAGCCCGTCTCCGCGGTGCGCGTTGGCCTGCTGGTAGTACTGGTAGAACTTCGGGCCGGCGAACGGGTCGTGGAAGATCCCGGTGTCGTGGAAGTCCTTGGTGAAGGTCTCGAACACCAGGTCCGGATCCTCGGAGATGTAGGGGTGCTTTTCCTTGAGCAGGCCCTGCGCGGCCAGCACCATGGCGCGGAACGCCATGGCCGACGCCGTGGCCGCGTCGCCCTTCTCGTACTTGAGCTGGGCGTCGAACAATTCGCGGTCGGCGGCCTTCAGGCCGAAGTCGGTGAGCGTCACCACCTCGCCGGCGCACTCGCCGATGCCCTTGTCCTTCACCGAATACTCGCGCACGTCGCCCCAGTCCACGTACCACGACTTGTCGGCCTCGTAGGACGGGACCTGGATCAGCTCCTGCAGGCCCTGCATGATGGTGGCCTTGCCGGTGCGCTCCACCCAGTCGCGGAACTTCTCGTTCTCTTGGCGGTTGGCGACGAATTGCTCCGTGAGGCGCTCCACCACGGCCGGCACGGCCTTCGAGGGAATGCCCCCCGTGCCGATGCCGAAGGCGCCGCCGTTGTTCTCGAATTGCCCGCCCAGCATCAGCTGGAAGTGGGGAACCACGTAGCCGCCGACGTTGCGCGAGATGCCGTAGAAGCCGATGTCGGCGATGTGGTGGTGCGAGCACGAATTGAAGCAGCCGGAGATCTTGATACGCAGGGCGCGCGCCGCCTCGGCGATCGCGGGGCCCTTCGCGTACAGGCGCTTGCGCAGCTCGCCGGCGAGGCCGCGCGAGGAGGAGACGCCCAGCTTGCAGGTGTCGGTGCCGGGGCAGGCGGTCACGTCGAGGATCGACTCGGCGCCGGGAAGCGAGAGGCCGATGGCCTTGAGGTCCTTGTAAAGCTCCGCCACGTCGTCGTTGCTCACCCAGCGCAGGATGATGTTCTGCTCCACCACGGTGCGGGC
>CBFGVC010000070.1:0-9766 GCA_965652255.1 uncultured Fibrobacteria bacterium
GGATCCCTAACCTGCAACCTCCTCCTCGGCGGCGCGAGGCCGGGAGTGGTGAAGGCATACACGAGCTCGAGCGGCGCCGCGACCTCGGGAGGGAGCGGCGGCAGCTTCTTGGCCTTCGACAGCGCGCGCGCGGCGCGGGCGTCGAACTCGCGCGAGCCGCTTCTTTCCGTCCACGTCACGGCGAGGAGCGTCCCGTCCCTCGCCACGCGCAGGCGCGCCGTGGCGCGACGTGGCGTCTTCATCAGCGCGGGCGGAAGGCTCCACCACGCTTCGACCGACGCGCGGGCCCGAGCGCTCCACTCCTCCAGCGCCCGTTCGCGAACCGCGCCCAGGGCCGCCAGCGAATCGGCGCGGCGCGCCGCGGCCGCGCGCGCAGCCTCCGCCGCGGCCCGACGACGCGTTTCCTCCGAAGAAAGCCCCGAGGTGTCGTATTCATCGAGGCGAACGGGCTGCCCCCCCGCGAACACCGAGAGGCTGCGAAGCTTCCCGTTCGGATGCCAGAAGCGCAGCGTGTCCGAAGGAACCCCCATGCTGTCCCGCCCCGCGTACCAAGGCGTTCCGTCGGGATACCACGCGCGATAAGCCCCGTCGCGGATTCCCGCGCGCCACACCGCTTCGGACTTCAGGTTTCCGGTCTCGTGCCACCAGCGCTCGAGGCCATGCTTGCGGCCGAGACTATCGGTCTCGACGCGGTAATGGGGGGATCCTCCGGGGTAGGTTCCCTGTAGCAGGTTCGGATTCTTGGGGGCGCAGGAGAGAAACGAAAGGCAGAGGCCCGTGGCGGCGATGCGAAAAAGCGTGCAAGGCCGCACGGTGGAAGGCATGAGGGAAAGTTACGAATTACGAATTACGAATTAATTACGAGTTACGAGTTACGAGTTACGAGTTGGAGGGGGGGAGGTTCCAGGATGCGCGAGGCGGAATCCGCGAGCCATGGCGCCGAATCCCGCTTCACCCATCCCTTCTTTATTCGTAACTCGTAACTCGTAACTGAACGCCCATCTCCCCCAACGCTATTGATATCTCCTCATCACCCCGATCACCCGGCCGAGCACGGAGAAGTCCGTCATCTCGCGGCCCACGATGATGGGGCCGTAGGCGTCGTTGGCCGGCTGCAGGCGCACGTAGGTGCCCTCGGGGTAGTAGTACTTGACCGTCGTCTCCTCGCCCAGCAAAGCCACCACCATCTGCCCCCGCTCGGCGTCCTTCTGCTGTCGGGCGAAGATGAGGTCGCCGTTCATGATGCCGGCGTCCTTCATGCTGTCGCCTTGCACCTTGAGCGCGAAGACGTTCTCCTGCCGCATGAGGAACTCTCGGTCCACGACCACCGTGCCCTCGAGGTTCTCCACCGCGAGGATGGGCGTGCCCGCCGCCACGCGCCCCAGGATGGGAATCTCGACGGCGGAATCGGAGGGCCGCTCGGCGGCCTTCTCGAGCTCGGGCAAGTCGATGCCGCGTGAAAGCTTGGGCGCGCGTTCGATGTAGCCCTTCTTCGCCAAGGCATGCAGGATGCTGCGCACGCCGTTGGTGGAGGTGATGTCGAAGCGCGTGCCGATCTCGCGCAGCGTGGGCGGACGGCTCGTGCCCTGGATGCGTTCCTTGATGAACTCGAAGACCTCCTGCTGTCGCGCCGTCAGCGGTTTCCGCTCCCGCATCGCCTCGCTTCCCGTCGCACCGGTCATGGTATTGCCAGACATGGAAACCTCCGTTTTCATGGTTTTTCGCTTTCAATCTACTGCACATTTAGTCATGTGTCAATACGTTCACACGTATCCACCTGTCTTTGTTGAAAAAGTAGCCCGCAGATGTTAAGATTCCTTGCCGGTGCTTGGAGTCCCCGGCGTTAAAACGCCATAAAGGGCTCCGATGAACCCGGTTTTCGCGATTTTTTCGCCATAAAGCCTCCTTTCCGCCCCCTTCCCGGCCCCTTCCGGCCATCAGGGAAGGCGACTCGCGGTTCAGGAAAACCGGCTTTCGGCGAGCCGTCGAACCTTCCCGGATCACCGCCTCTCCAATAATATCGGGGAGGCCCCGTTTCCCGGAAATGTTCCCGGGATCCCACCGGATCCAAATCCCGATTCCCGGATCAAAGTCCAGCACCGCGCCCCTCGCCCGGAATTTTTCCGCGTCCACGGGGAGGCGGCTCATCGAATCAGGACGCGTTTTCGGCGAATTCAAGGTCGCAGGCCCCACAGAGGCCCCAAGATGCGCCCCCGCCGACATCCCACGGAACATCCCAAATGGAAACCTTGTCCTTTCTCACTTTGATCCTGGCGGCCGCCACGCTGCTGGTCTCCCTCTACCTCGTTACCCGCATCAAGGCCGTGCTGTATCTCCTGCAGCAGCCCGTCGTCAAGAAAATGTCCCCCCAACTCCGCCTCAAGCCCGTTCGCCCCGAGGACGGCCCCGACCGCAACCGCAACGGCGGCAACCGCGATGGCCGCGAAGGGCGTGAGAACCGCGGCGAAGGCCGTGGCGAGCGCAACCGGGGAGACCGTCGCGACGGACGCCCCGAAGGGAGCCGCGAGGGTCGCGAGAATCGCGGCGAAGGCCGCGGCGAGCGCCGTGACGGCGACCGCAACCGCGACGGAAACCGCGAAGGCCGCGAGAATCGTGGCGAGCGCCGCGATGGCGACCGCAACCGCGAAGGGCGCGCCGAGGGCAACCGCGAGGGTCGCGAGAACCGCGGCGAAGGCCGCGGCGAGCGCCGTGACGGCGACCGCAACCGCGACGGAAACCGCGAAGGCCGCGAGAATCGCGGCGAGCGCCGCGACGGTGAGCGCCGCCCCCCCCGCGAATTCAGCGAGACCCGCGATTTCGCCCCGTCCGTCGGCTCCGAGGCCGCCGGAACCCCCGCCGGCTTGCCGCCGCGTCGCCCCTTGGCCTCCGTCGACGCCCCCTCCGAAGCCAACGACGCGCCGGTTCGCGACTCCGCTCCCTCCGCTTCCGAGACCTTCGTGGGATCGAGCGACGACATGCAGCACGGCCGCCGCACCCAGTTGAAGAAGAAGCCCCGCTTCGACTTCGACGAGGAAGAGACACCCGCCGCCTGAGGCGCCCGAGCATGGCCGACGTCATCCGCTTCGAGGACGGTTGGGAGTTCTGTTTCGACCCGGCTGACGCCGGCGTCGCCGGGCAATGGTTCCGGTTGAAGCCGACGGCGACCCGCAAGGTCTCCCTCCCCCACCTTTTCCAGCAGGAGCCGAATCCCGAGGGCGCCTCGATCGGCTTTTACTTCCGCGAATTCACGCTGGACAAAAAGGAAGCGAAGGACGCGGCCAAGCGCTTCCTGGTGCGGCTGCTCTCCGCCCACCCGCACTGCACGGTGTGGCTGAACGGCGAGCAACTGGGCTCGCGGGCCTTCGGCCACGTGCCCTTCGACCTCGACGTGGGCAAGGCGATCCGTCCGGCCGACAAGAACCTACTGGCCATCCGGGTGCAGGCGCCCGACAAGCAGGGCAAGCTCGGCGAGTTGACCTCGCAGGAGTTGCCCTTGGGCAATCCGCACCAGCGCGGCGCCTACGCGGGCTTGACGGCTCCGGTGGAACTGCATGCCGCGACCAAGGCCATCGTCCGCTCGATCAACGTGTTGCCCGATTTCGAGGCCGACCGCGTCACGGTCGAGGTCCGCTTCTGGAACGCGCGCAGCTTCCAGACAGAGGCGGCCTTCGACATCACCAATCCCGACGGCGAGACGGGCACCTTGGTGAAGAACATCCGCCTCGACAAGGAGAACGGCTCCTACCTGCTTCCCCTGCAGCTCGAGGGTGGAAAGGTTTGGAGCCCGGCTTCCCCCGCGATGTACACGCTCCAGATCCGCATGCCCGGAAGCCCCGCCGCCAAGGTCCGCTTCGGCATGCGCGGCGTCGAGCTCGACAAGGGAACCTTCCGGCTGAACCACGCGTCCTTCAAGGTGCGCGGCGTCGGGTACCCCTGGTTCTTCAACTTCCTGCACGGCCTGCCCGCGCATGCCGTGAACATCCGCGCCGAACTGACGGCGCTCAAGGACGCGGGCTTCAACCTGATCCGCGGCTTCGGCGCCCCGCTGCCCCCCGAGGTCCTCGACATTTGCGACGAGATCGGCCTGATGGTCCTGCAGGAGACCACCGCCTACAACATGAAATCGAGCCGCGACGGCGTGGAATGGGTCAAGGTCCAACTCCAGGCGCTCGTCGAGCGCGACGGGCACCACCCCAGCGTGTTCGGCTGGGTGGTCGGGGCCGAGAACGGCTCGCTCGCCCTCGAGAACGGCAACAAGATGCTCCGTTTCGTCGCCGAGCTCGACCCCACCCGCCCGGTGTTCTCGAACCTGGGATCGGTGCTGCTCGACAACCAGGGTGGCGGCAAGATCGACCTGGGCAAGGCCTACGAGCCGGTCACCGCGCAGATCGTGCCCTTCGAGGGGCACAAGCTGCGGCTGGGCTATCCGCTCTCGCGGCGAGGCTACGCCATGCTCTCGAATTACTGCACCTCGAAGGACGGCAAGACCGTGGCCGACGGCGTGCACGGGAACAAGTCGTACTGGGAGCGCTACAACTACATGAAGGACCAGGTCGCGGGCAAGGCGCTCGTGGACGGCCTCGGCGTGCCCGTGTTCGGCGACCCGGCCGCGACGCTGGAGTCGGCGAAGAAGTTCGCCTCGTCGCAGGATTGCAAGGACATCTCGCGGTTCCTGCAGGAGCTGGAGGCCGGCATCAAGGAGCGAGGCCTTCCCTGGAAAAGCGCGGCGGCCTTCCTGGCCGACGCCGACGCGCTCGGGCGCGCGTCGCTCACGCGCCAGGTCGAGGCCCTGTTCAGCAACACGCAGGTCTCGGGCTTCATCCTCGAGAACGCGGTCGACCAAGGTCTCCGCTTCACGGGCGTGTTCGACCAGATGCGCGCGCCCAAGGCCGCGCTGCTCGACACGCTCAAGTCGGTCAATCGTCCGGTGCTGGTGTTCGCCGAACCCGAGGAGCGCACGCCCTACGCCGGCAGTTCCGCCGCCATCAAGGTTCACCTGCTCAACGAGGGCGGCCTCGGCGACTACGCCGTGCAATTCCGCGTGAAGGGCCCGAACGGCCGCACCTGGCACCAGGAGTCGGTGAGCGGCAAGGCCAAGACGGGACTCAACTCCGTGGGCCGCTTCCAGTTCCCCGTGGGGCTCGAGCGCGGGCGCTTCTCCTTCGACCTCACGCTCACCCGCAACGGCCGCGAGTTGGCCAAGGCTTCCGAGACCTTCTTCGTGCCGGCCGAGGCCAAGCTCGAGAACGTGCTCAAGAAGGTGACCTTGCTCGGGAACTTCCCCGACACCGTCTCGTGGGCCACCGCCGAGGATGCTCCGGTCACCGTGGCCTGCGGCCTGCACGACGTGCCCGAGACCGCGCTTCGCAAGGCCCTCGAGCGCGCCCACCAAGGGGCCTCGCTCATCCTGGGCGCGATCACCGAGGCCGACCTCAAGAAGGCCCAAGCCCTCAAGGGCGTAGGCTCCGACCTCGCGTTGGTCCGCTCGACGGGAAGCCCTCTGGGCAACTACCACTGGCTCGCCAAGAGCCCGGCGTTCAAGGACCTTCCCGCCCCCGGGCTGATGGACGAGACCTTTGCCGACGTCCAGCCGCTCTGGAGCCTCGAGAACCTTTCCGACAAGGCCGAGGTGCTCGCCGGCAGCCTGAACATCAACGCCACGCCCGGCGCCAAGGCGAAGATCCGCTGGGGCGCCGACCTCGCGGTGCTTCCGCATGGGAAGGGCAAGGTGATCTTTTGCCAGTTCGACCTGTTCGACCGGCTGGGGAAAAACGCGCTGGCCGACGCGATGTTCGCGAATTTGATTCAATTGGCGAAGTGACGAAGAGGTAGTGGGTAGCAGGTAGCGGGTAAAGCACCCGCGGCACCTGCGTTTCCCACTACCTGACAGCCACTACCCAATAGCCTCGAGAGAACTGCCTCGAAGAGGTAGTTTTCCCCCGATGTCTCCCTTCTCCGCTACCCGGGCTTACCGCGGCCTCTTCCTGATCGCGTTTTCATCGCTGGCGCTCCAGGTCGCGCTCGTGCGCCTCCTGAGCGTCACGACCTGGTACCACCTCGCCTTCTTCGCGATCTCCACGGCGATGCTCGGCATGACCTCGGGCGCCGTCCAGGTGTACCTGAGGGCGGAGGAGTATTCCGGCGATCGCCTCCCCGATGCGGTGCGCCGGGCATGCCTCGGCTACGCCATCGGCATGCTTCCCGTGCTGCTGGTCCTGTGCCTCGTGCCCTTGGGAATCCATCGGGGCAGCATGACGCTTTTCGCCTTCCTGATGACCACCGTGGCCGCCGCGCTGCCCTTTCACTTCGCCGGCACGGCGATCGCGGCGCTCCTGACGCGCCAGGCGTCCCTTCCCATCGGCCGGCTTTATGCCAGCGATCTCGCCGGCGCTTCCCTCGGGTGCCTTTTCGTGCTGGGAGGCCTCGAGTTGTTCGACGCACCGAGCGTCATCCTGCTGTCCGGGGGCATCGGCGCCCTTGCGGCGTCCTGCTTCCCGCGCAAGGCGGACGCCGGGGCAGCCCGGCGGCCCGAGACGTGGCTGGCTGTCTTGCTGCTGGCAGGCGGGGTGGTCAACTCGCTGGGTCCGGAGGGTATCCGGCCGTTGGTCGTTAAGGGGCGGCAAATCGAACCGGCGACCGATTACCTGATCGAAAAATGGAATTCCTTCTCGCGCATCGCGGTATATCCCCGCAAGACGGCCGCCCCCCACTATTGGGGCCCATCGCCGATGGCCCCGGACACTCGGATCGAGCAGCACTGGATGAACATCGACGGGGAAGCGGCCACGATCGTGGGCCGATTCAACGCCCCGGAAGACATTGAATACCTCCGCTACGACGTTACCAATGCGGCCTATTTGCTCGGCAGGAAGGGCTCGGCATGCATCATCGGGGTGGGAGGCGGTCGCGACCTCCAAAGCGCCTGGTTGTTCGGCCATCGGCCAGTCACGGGAGTCGAGATCAATCCCGTCTTCGTCGGGCTCCTCCGGAACGAGTTCCGCGACTTCGCCGGGCTGGATCGTCCGGAAGTACGGCTGGTGACCGCGGAGGCGCGCGGCTGGCTCTCCCGGAATCCCGGAAACCATGCGGTGATCCAGATGTCGCTGATCGACACGTGGGCGGCGACCGGAGCCGGCGCCTTCTCCCTTTCCGAAAACGCGCTGTACACCGTCGAGGCCTGGAACGTCTTCTTCAACCGGCTGCAGGACGACGGCGTGTTCACGGTGTCGCGCTGGCACGCCCCCGGCAAGGTGGGTGAAACCGGCCGGATGTTGAGCCTCGCCGTCGCCACATTGCTTCGGGAGCGCGTGGAAGACCCCGCGCGCCATTTGGCGCTGCTCACCAGCGGAAGAATCTCCACCTTGGTCATGGCGCGCGCGCCCCTGACTCAAACGGACTTGGCGACGCTGGCGGCGGGCGCCGACTCCCTCGGCTTCACGGTCACCCTCCTCCCCGGGCGAGCGGCCGCCGACCCCTTGCTGGGACGCATCGCGGCCTCCCGGACTCCGTCGGAATTGCAGGCGGCGATCCGTGACGAAGCCCTCGACTACAGCCCGACGACCGACGAGAACCCTTATTTCTTCAACATGCTTCGCCTGGGGAACCTCGGCGAGGCGTTCGCCGCCCGCGAAGGCGTGCTGCGCGGCAACCTGTCCGCGACCCTCACGTTGCTGGGGCTTCTGGCCTCGCTGCTCATCGTCGCGCTCGCCACGGTGGCGCTGCCGCTTCTTCTGGGCCGCCGGTCGGAACAGGGCCGCGCACGCTGGCCCGGGATGCTCTACTTTTCGCTGATCGGGTGCGGCTTCATGCTCACGGAGATCGCGCTCATCCAGCGCCTGACGGTTTTCCTGAGCCATCCCATCTATGCCCTCGGGATCCTGCTGTTCACCCTGATCGCCAGCGCGGGCGCCGGAAGTTTCCTGAGCGACAAGCTCCCCGTGGCGCGGGCGCCCTGGATGTTCGCGCCGCCCGTCGTCGTCGCCATCGCCCTGCTGGCCCTGCCCTCCTTGCTGGGCGGCCTGCTCGAGGCCCTCGTCACCGCGCCGCTGTCGGTCAAGATCCCGGTCTCGGTGGCCGTGATTTTCCCGGTGGGACTCCTCCTCGGCCTCTTCTTTCCGGCGGGCATGCGCCTGGCGCGCGCTTCCGGCTCGGGAGACACTCCTTGGTATTGGGCCCTCAACGGGATTTTCGGGGTGGTTTGCTCCGCCCTGGCGGTGCTCATCTCCATTTATGCCGGTATCTCCACGAACTTCCGGCTCGCCGCGCTGTGCTACCTCGCCCTCCCGATCGCGCAGGCGGCCCTGCGCGCGCGTGCGAGGTAGCGGGAAGTACGTCGGGGATGGATTCTCGCGGGAGGGCACGATCGCAGGTAACGGGTAACAGCAAACGGCGCAGGGCAATCCCGATGCCGTCACCTGTTACCCATTACCCGTTACCCGTCACCCGTTACCCGGTACCCGTCACCCGTCACCCGTCACCCGTCACCCGTTACCCGTCACCTGTTACCCCTTTTTGTTCCTTAATTACCTTCCCGTCCCATGTCCTCTCCGCTGCTGACCGCGCGCGACCTCACCATGTCGTATCCCGGCGTGCGCGCGTTGGGGGGAGTCGACTTCGACCTGCGCGCGGGCGAGATCCACGCGCTCTGCGGCGAAAACGGCGCGGGCAAGTCCACGCTCATCAAGATCCTGTGCGGCGTCATTCCCCATGGAACCCACGGCGGAACCGTGACTCTCGCAGGAAAGGAATGCCGCTTCGCGGGTCCGGCCGACGCGCGCCGGGAGGGCATCCGCGTGATCCACCAAGAGCTGGCGCTGTGCCCGGACCTCGACGTGACGGAAAACGTCTTCTTGGGGGAGGAAATCCTCCGTGGTCCGCTCCTCGACCGGGGCCGGATGGAGGTCGAAACGCGCGCCGCGCTCGACCGGCTGGGACTCCCCGACGTGTCCGCGCGCGCGCGCGTCGGCGTGCTGCCGGTAGGCTTGCGGCAAATGGTCGAGATCGCGCGGGCGCTTCAGCGCAGCGCAAAGGCGTTGATCCTGGACGAACCCACCTCGGCCTTGAGCGCCCGCGAGGCCGCGAGGCTCGAGGAAGTCCTCCTTCGCCTGCGCGGCGAGGGCTACGGCCTCCTGTACATCTCCCACCGGCTCGACGAGGTGTTCCGCCTCGCCGACCGGATCACCGTGCTCCGCACCGGTGAGTCGGTCGGCACGATGGCGCGCGGCGAAACCGACGCCGCGCGCGTGGTCGCGATGATGGCGGGGAACGCAAGGGGGGATGGATTGGATGGACAGGATGGACGACGTGGACGTTCTGGACAAGATGGACCGGGTCCATCGTCCAGATCGTCCACGTCGTCCGATGTCGTCCATCCCCCCTTGCGTTCCCCGCCATCCGCGACCATCCTGTCGGTCAAGAACTGGACGGTCCCCTCGCCCGCCAATCCCGGTCGCAACGTGGTCGAGGACGTCTCCTTCGACCTGCGCGCGGGCGAGATCCTCGGCTTCGCGGGCCTGATGGGCGCGGGCCGCACCGAACTGGCCGAGAGCCTGTGCGGCCTTTTCCCCGCGCGCGGGCGCGGCGAAATCCTCCTGGACGGAAAACCCTATTCGCCGCGCGGCGCAGGGCACGCCCTGCGCCGCGGCCTCGCCCTGGTGGGCGAGGACCGCCGCGCGCGGGGGCTCTTCCCCGGCGCGAGCGTGCGCGCCAACATCACGATGTCGTCGCTGCGCGACTTCTGCGCGGCGCGCTGGCTGCTGCGGAGCCT
>CBFGVC010000071.1:0-9717 GCA_965652255.1 uncultured Fibrobacteria bacterium
CATGCCGTTGGGCATGACGGCCTTGGCCTTGAAGACCGGGGCGGGTTGGGTGACGAGTGTTGTCATATGGGGGCTCCTTTGTTGTTGATGGGTTGTACGGGGTTCGTTGTCGTTGTCTCGTTGCCGGGGCGCACGTCGGTGCGCCCTTCCGGGGGTTGTTGTCCGTTCGCTGCCTGGACGACGCGCCCCCGCCTACGCGGGGGCAGGTTGCGTCGTCCCTGCTGTCGTTGTATGGGCGAGCCATGGCACGCCCTTGCGCAACGCGCGCTACTCCAACAACGATCGCAGCATCCACGCCGTTTTCTCGTGGACCTGCAGGCGCGCTGTCAGGAGGTCGGCCGTGGGTTCGTCGCCCGCCTCGTCGGCGGCGGCGAACACCGCGCGCGCGGTGCGCGCCACGGCCTCGTTGCCCTCGACGAGGATTCGGATCATGTCCTTCGCCGCGGGCACGCCCTCCTCCTCGCGGAGCGAGGAGAGTTTCGAGTAGGCGGCGTAGGTGCCGGGCGCGGGGAACCCCAGCGACCGGATCCGCTCGGCCACCGCGTCCACGGCGAGGGCGAGCTCGTTGTATTGCTCCTCGAACATGAGGTGCAGCGTCTGGAACATCGGCCCGGTCACGTTCCAGTGGAAGTTGTGCGTCATGAGGTACAGCGTATAGGTGTCGGCGAGGACATGGGAGAGGCCTTCGGCGACCTTGCGCCGCCCGGCCTCCGGGATGCCGATGTCGATGACCGGCGCGCGGCTTGCCTCGGTCTTTCCTGTCTTCGGGTTCGTCTTGTTCATCGTCGTCTCCTTGTTGGTTTCCGGCCCAAGATTAGATTTAGAATAATTCTAATTCAAGGGTAAATTTTTTTCGCCCCGGCGGGACTCAGCGGGAGTCCCGTCGGCAGCCGCCGCAAAGTCCCGTCACGCGAAGCGTGACCTCTTCCACCTGGAAGTTGGGGAACGCCGCGAGGCGCGCCTTGTCGGAAGGCAGCACGTCCACGTCCTCGACCTTGCCGCACTTGCGGCAGATGAGGTGGTCGTGGCGCGCGAGGATGCCGTCGAAGCGCGCGCCTTCCTCTCCCGCCTCCATGCGGCGGATGTATCCGCCGCCGGTCAGGAAGTTGAGGGAATTGTAAACCGTGGCCATGCTCAGGCGCGGATCCTTCTTCAGGGACCTTTCATAGACCTGCTTCGCGGTGGGATGGTCCTTGCTGGACTGGACCACCGACAGCACGGTCTCGCGGTGTTTGGTGAGGAGCGCGGCCATGGACACAGTTTAGAATGATTCTAAAGAATTGTCAAGCGTTCCGGACGAGCTTCTCCACGATGCGAACCGAACACCCCGCGACCGCGGCAGCCCCCCCATTTCGCGCCTTTGCCGTTTTTCCGGCGTTTCCATCCGGAATTCGGGGCCGGGGGGTTCCTTCGCCGGCGTTCCTTACGCCCGGTATCTTCGCGCCACGAAGGTGTCCAACGCCGCCTTGCCGGGTCCCGCGATCATCACCCAGAGCAGCAGGAGGATGAACAGGAATTCCTGCGTCGCGAAGAGCGCCCGGATGCCGCCCTCGAGCCGGGGGCCCACCACGGCGCACAGCGCGACGATCATGGTGATGATGAGGGGAATGGAGGCGAGCCTCGCTCCCAGGCCGACGAGAAGCAGGATCCCGGCGACGAGCTCCACGGTCGCCACGAAGGGAGCCATGAATTCCGGCGCCGGAATGCCGACGCTTCCGAAGAAGCCCGTCACGCGCTCGAGGTTTTGCAGCTTGCCCCACCCCGAGCCGATGAACACCCAGCCGATGACGATCCGGGCGGCGAGCGGCGGCAGCCAGGCGAAGGCCTTCGAGAGATCGAGAAGACGGTTGCCGAGGGAGACGAGTCCGTTCATGGGAACCTCCGGGGGAAAGGGTAGCCTGAACATAACGCCGACGCTTCCCGTCGCGTCGGCGTTATTCCGGTTTTAATGCCCCGTCCCGGAAATATGGGGATTTTCAGAAATAGGCGCGCAGGGACGCTTGAACCTGACGGGGCGTGCCCGGGACGAAGTGGATGTCCTCGACCGGGGCCGGTTCGTTCGCCAGCCGGGATTCATTGGCGAACTGCGCCTCGCGCCACTCCGTGTCGAGCAGGTTGGCCACGTCCACGCGCGCCTCGAGGTTGCGCCACCGATACGCCGCGCTCGCCTCCAACACCGTGTAACCTTGCGCGGTCATCGATTCGTCCTCGGTGGCGGCGCGGTCGCCCAGGTGCTGGGCGCGCAGGCTGCCCCGGAACCCGCCGCGCTCGTAGGCGATGCCGCCGGTGGCCGTGAACCTCGGCGCGAGCGCCACGACCTCGCCGCTGCCCGGATATCGCGCCCGGCTGTGGGTCACGTCGAGGTCGAGGTACAATCCCGTCAGGATTTGCGCGCGCGCTTCGAAGTCGACGCCCGTACGTTCGGTGGCGTCGCTGGGCTCCGTGACGCCCGCGTCGCCCACCCAAACCAGCTCGCTGCCGATGTCGAGGCGCCACACCGCCGCCGAGAGCTCGACGCGCGGGATCGCCGCCGTGCGCACGCCCGCCTCGTAGCCGATCGCGCGGGCCAGCGGCGTCACGGCGTCGGGAGACCGCACCACGCCGCGCGCGTCGTTGGAATGAAAGCCATGGCCGTAGTTGAGGTAGATCTCGGTCTCGTGGAACGGGCCGACGATCAGGTTGGCCTTGGGGCTGACCTGGGTCGCCGCCCGCACGCCCGAACTGCGGGAGGCGGAATCGGAAAGATCCTCGAGCTTGTCCTCGACGTTGAAGCCGAAGTAGTCGGCGCGCACGCCGCCGACGAGACGCAGCCACGGCAGTACGGTCACGTCCTCCTGCAGGTGGAATCCGAGCGAGCTTTGGCGCACCCGTGCGTCCACCGTTTGTCCGAGACGCTTGCGCTCCACCGTCGGGCCGAGCGTGTTCTCGATCTGGTCGGCACGCAGTTCGACTCCCGCCGAGGTATTCCACCGCATCCCCAAACGCTCGCGCACGTCGCGCGCTCCCGCGCGGAAGCCGGCGATCGACCGGTGGTCCGTTTGCACGAACTGGTCGCCGTTGACGGAATCCGATGCGAAGAAGGTGAAGTTCGAGTACAGCGAGAAGTCGTAGCGGATGAGGTATGCCGACGCATCCCAGTCCGAGTGGGTTCCGGCCGGTCCGCGCGCGCGCAGCATCGCGCCGTGCCGTTGCGTGTTGCCGCCTTCGGTGGGATCGATCGCCCCGAAACGGTCGAGCGATCCGTCCTCCACCGCGCGCAGCGGAATTTGCCCCGACCCGTTCCAGCCGCTGCTGTAGCTCATCAGGGTCAAGTCGGCGCGCAACGCGGGATCCGAGGCCAGCGTATTGCGCCAGAACAGGTTGTAGCGCTCCAGGTTTTCCGGGTTCACGAAGGGACCGTCGTCGCGCAGGATCTCGGCGGCGAGCACCGGAGCGCCGGCGGCGTCGGGAGCGGTGTAGACTCCCAGGAACCGGTGCGTGTTGAAGGCGCCCAAGCGATATTCCACGAAGCTCTCGTCGAAGCGTTCCCGGCTGCGCAGGCGCACCGAACCCGCCGTGGCGAAGTCGCCGTCGGACGCGTCGTACGGACCCTTGCGCACCTCCACGCGGTCGTACAACTCGGGAATGACGAAATGCATGTCGGCATAGCCCTGGCCATGTCCGTGGCTCACCATGTTCACGGGCAGATCGTCCACCCACAGCGCCAGGTCGGTGCCGTGGTCGATGTCGAACCCGCGCAGGAAGTATTGGTTGGCCTTGCCGCCCCCCGCATGCTGGCCCACGAACAAGCCCGGGGTGACCTTGAGCAGGTCGGCGGGTTTGAGGAGGGCGCGTGAGGCAAGGTCGCGGTCGCGAACCACCTGGCTCGAGGCCGCGGTGAAGGGGCGATGGCCCGAGAGACGCATCTCGGGGAGGTCGATGGCGGCTGAATCCACTTCTTCCGCCTGCGCAAGGGCGGCGAATGCCGCGACGAATAATAGGGCGATGCGTGTCGCCATGGGGAAACTCCTTCGGGCGCGCGGCGCCCGGTTTTCGGAAAGCCATGAAGGGATACGACCCGCTTCGCGAGGGTCGCGAAGGATCGTGAAGGGTCGGGATCGGGTGTCGTGACCGGGATCAGCCGCGGGGGGGCCCGCGGACGCGGACGTCGCGGGCGATGCCGGATCCCGGGAAGGTCTCCGGAACGACTCCGTGCGGGAGCGCACCGAAGACCCGGACCGCCGGGAGCGGCTCGACGCCCAGGGCGAGGATATCGGGATCCTGGACGTAGTGGGAGTGCGCGACGTGGTGCGGACGGCGCAACTCGGGGCCATCCGTTTTCGGTGACCGGTCGCCTCCCGGATCGTGGGCACCCGATCCGGCCCCGATAAGGTTGTTCCCGAAGGCGGGAGGTTGATCCGGATCCCGCGCCGCATCGACATTCTCATGGGAATGGTGATTTCCGGACCCATGCTCGTGCGGATGGGGATGCGGGTGGGAGTGGGAGTGCGGATGGGAATGGGAATGAGCCCGCGCCTCCGCCACGCCCTGAAAGCCGTGGCTGTGCGCATGACCGCCGCCGGGGTGAGCGTGGTGCAACAGGAGAAAGTGCGGGGAGAGCAGGTAGAGCAGGCTCGTCACGACGGCTACGGGAACCGTCGCGCGCCGCAAACGCCTCGATTGCATGCGCGCCGCCACATCCGGAATTTAATCAGGATTCGGGAGGTCCGGGTTTTGCACCGCGGAAATTGATAGAATTAGCCCCCATGAACCTTCGCGACGCGCTCTCGCGCTTCACCGGCGCACGCATCCTCGTGCTGGGCGACAGCATGTTGGACGAGTACCTCACGGGCGATTGCTCGCGGCTTTCGCCCGAGGCTCCCGTGCCCATCCTGCGCGTGGAGCCGGGCAAGACGCGCCGCGTGCTCGGCGGCGCGGCCAACACGGCCGCCAACATCGCCTCGCTCGGCGGCGCGCCCACGCTCTTCGCGCTCTTCGATCCCGAAGACGCGGCGGGCAAGTCCTTCGCCGAGTTGTGCGCCGCCTCGGGCATCTCCGTCGAGACGTTCCGCGACGGGCGGCCCACGCCCGTCAAGACGCGCCTCGTAGGCCAGCGGCAGCAGCTGCTGCGCCTCGACCGCGAGGACGCGCGCGATCTCGACACGAAGACCGAAGCCGCGGTTCTGGCCGCCTTCCGCAAGCGGCTGAAGGACGCGGCCGCGGTGGTGCTCTCCGACTACGCCAAGGGATTCCTCACGGAGAGCCTGGCCCGGGCATTGATCTCCGAGGCGAGGGCCGCAGGGAAACCGGTGGTGGTGGATCCCCGTCCCCAGCACGGACCGCGCTATCATGGCGCCGACTACGTCACGCCGAACTGGAAGGAGTCGCTCGGCCTGCTGGGCTGGAGCGAACGGCCCGCGTCTCCGGAAAACGTGACGGCGGTGGGCGACGCGTTGCGCGCCGGGCTCGATTCCGCCGTGCTGCTCACCTTGGGCCCCGCGGGCATCGCGCTGTTCGAGCGCGGCGGCGCCGGGCACCTCCACCTGCCCACCGCGGCCCGCGAGGTGTTCGACGTCTCGGGCGCGGGCGACACGGTGGTGGCCGCCTTCGCGCTCGCCTTGGCGACGGGATCCGCGCCGCGCGACGGCGTGGAGATCGCGAACCGCGCGGCGGGCATCGTGGTGGGCAAGCTGGGCACCGCCACCGTGGACCGCGACGAAATCCTGGAGGGCGCCCCCAACGGGGACCGCCTCGTGGATCGAAACGGGCTGGCCCCGCTGGCCGCGCGCCTGCGCGCGCAGGGCAAGCGAATCGCGACGATCAACGGATCCTTCGACCTGCTTCACGCCGGCCATCTCCACATCCTCGAGGAAGCGCGCCGCCAGGGCGACGCGCTCATCGTGGGACTCAACAGCGACGCGTCGGTGAAGCGATACAAGGCGCCGGACCGCCCGCTCGTTCCCGAGGCCGACCGCGCCCGCATGTTGCTCGCCCTGCGTTGCGTGGACTACGTCCACGTCTTCGACGAGGACGCGCCCATGGCCTTCCTCGAGGAAGTGAAACCCGAGGTGCACGTGAACGGATCCGAATACGGGCCCGATTGCATTGAAGCCCCCGTCGTGCGGAAGCACGGCGGAACGATCCATGTCGTCGAGAAAGTTCCCGGTCTCTCGACCAGCGCGATCGTGGACCGGATCCGGTCGATCCCGTAGGGACGACGCACGCGTCGTCCCTACGGGGGCCGATCGCGCGGCGGAACAGCAACGCGGGCAAGCGGACGGCGTTTAGCCGTTACCTGACAGCCGTTATCCGCTTCCCCTTTTCTACTCCAGCAACGACCTCAGCATCCACGCCGTTTTCTCGTGCACCTGCATGCGCTGGGTGAGGAGATCCGCGGTGGGCTGGTCGTTGGCGGTGTCGGCGGTTTCGAACGCCGCACGCGCCGTCTTCGCAACCGCCTCATGGCCCTTCATCAGCGAACGGATCATGTCGGTCGCCTTGGGGATCCCTTCCTCCATGGAAATCGAGGAGAGCTTCTCGAAGGACTTGTAGGTGCCCGGGGCGGGGTGGCCCAGCGCGCGGATGCGCTCGGCGATGGTGTCCACCGCGAGGGCGAGCTCGTTGTACTGCGTCTCGAACATCACGTGAAGGGTCTGGAACATCGGGCCGGTCACGTTCCAGTGGAAATTATGCGTCTTCAGGTACAGCGTATAGCTGTCCGCCAAGGTGCGCGAAAGGCCGTCCGCGATCTTCTGGCGATCCTTCTTCGAAATTCCGATGTCCATTTCCATTTCGAACCTCCTTGGGGTATGCAAAAAAATTATGCGATTCCGGCGGGGAGGGCCACTTTCGCGGAAAAAAGCTTCCCCGGGGGGCCCGCTGAAGGCCAAACGTTATCCAAAAACCCGATCCTCGCGGGATCGACGTCGCCGGAAATACATGAATCAGGCACTTTTTTCCCGATTTTTGCGAAATTTCCGTTATCCCGATAACAAAATGACGTTGCCAAGGCTTCCCCGGCCCGGTACATTGACGGGTGCGGACTTGACCTTGGCTTCGGATCGCTCGCGAAAGCAAGCGTGGAAGAATCGGGGGAGAGGGGGGGAGGCGGGACCGGGCGGGGGCCTGGAAACGCCTCCCCGCAAGAAGCCGGGGGCCGCCACCCGGCTTCACCGGCCCGCCGTCCTGAAGGACGGCGGGTCTTGCTTTTTCGAAATGAGTCGCGATACGACGAAAGGGGCGCGAGCCGGGAGCGCATGGAAGCCGGACCCAAAACTCCCCAACGACCGAACGTCTATCAATACGACGATTTCCGGGCGTTCCTGAAGGCCGCCTTCGAGGCCCTCAAGGCGGAGCGCCCCGACTATTCCTACCGGAAATTCGCCGCCGCCGCCGGGATCACGAACCCCGGCTACCTGCTCGACGTGACCATCGGCAAGCGCACCCTGAGCCGGAACATGGCGCTGAAGATGGCTCCGGTCTTCGGCCTGAATGAGGCCGAAACCGAGTTTTTCCTGCGATTGGCCGATTTCGGACAGGCCCGTCGGGATTCCGACCGCCAGGAAGCGTACCAAGACCTCATGATGCGACGGAGCAGGAGCCGTTTCGCACGTTTCAGCCCGTCGCTGGTCAAATATTATCAGGATTATCGTTACTCCCTGATCCGATGCGCCGTGAACGCCTTCGACTTCCGGGGCGACTGCGAGACGCTCGGGAAGTTCCTCGAGCCGCCCCTGGCCCCCGCGTTGGTCCGCAAGTATGTCGAGGACCTGGAGGAATGGGGCCTCATCATGCGGGGCGCCGGCGGGCGATACCACGTGACCCAGAAGTTCGTGGAACCGCCGCCCACCTTGTCGGCCCTGGTGCGCCGCCTGAACCGCGAATGGATTTTGCAGGCGTCCGAAGTTCCATTTAAGTTTGGGCCGGCGGATCGGCACATTTCCACGATGCTCATCATGGTGAGCGAGGAAACCCGCAAGAAGCTGATGGAGCGCGCCGAAAACTTCCGCAAGGAAATGCTGGACCTCGTCGAGAAGGACACCGACCCCGAAATGATCCTGCAGTTGTCGGTCCAGCTTTTTCCCAAGTCGCGTCGGGTGAGGATCCGCAAGGGAAAGGCATGAAAACGGCGCTCCGCCGCCTCATGGCGGCCGCCCCGGCGTTCGCGCTGTCGGCATGCATGCTGACGGGCGGGGATTCGCTGGTCACGCCCGGCGGCGCGGAGGATTTTCCCAACACGGTGAACACGTTGGCGCGCATCGCCACGGGAGACCTCGCGGCGGGATCCCAATGGGAACAGGCCCAGGAAATCCAGCTTCCGGAATTGCCCGACCTGGGCGGTCTCGAATCGCTGCAAGTGGCCCCTCCGCAATCCTTGGCCAAGGGCGCGGCGCAGGCCAAGGGCCTCGCCAAGGCCGCGGTCGACACGCTCGACCTTTCGTTGTGGGAGATCGACCAAAGCCCGAACCGCTACCTCGAGGCCTATTTCTTCGGCCGCGTGTACGCTTATGCCTTCGACTCCTCCTCCGGCTTCCTGCGGCGCGACACCGTGGTGGCGCAGTACCTGGGCGACCGGTCCACGATCGGCGTTTCGACCGGGATCTCGCAGGTGATCGCGCAGATCCAGTCCGATCCCGGGCGCTACCTGCTGCCGCTCGACTACCGGGGCGCGATCGTGGATTCCTCCGGCATCCGCAAGTCATACCGCCTGCGGAACATCGATTCGCGCGGCGACCTCGACCTGGCCGAATACACGACGACGACCCCGCTCGCCGAGGGCGGCAGCCTGCGCCGCAGGGTGCAGATTTACGGGGCGGAGGGAGCGTTCCGCGACCCGGCCGCGGTGCCGGAGGAATTCGAGCTCTTGCGTCGCGGCCGGGCCGGCGACACGTTGGAATGGACGCTGGTCCGCGACGCCGACGGGGATCGGCGCCTGTGGGGGACGGACAGCAGCGGCGTGGTGGACGTTTACCTGTTCGTCCGTGATCCGGCCTCGCAGCCGGACCTCGCGAGCCTGCGCTCCCACGTCCAGGCCGCATTCAACCGGTCGGCCGGGAGCGATAGCCTGCTGCAGCTCGCCTACCGCGAGGAGCGCCGCCTGCGCAACGGACGCATCGCGACCTTCTCGATCGAGGGAACCGCCGCCGACGCGATCCCCGGCCCCGGCGACACCACCCGCATGGTCGTGGACACCCTTTTCACCTCGCGCGATTCGACCATCCGATACTCGGCCGTGTACGACCTGCGGACGGGATCGGCGCCGTGGCGCATGGACGAGCACGCGCTGCTGGGCTACCGCGTTTCCAGGCACTGGCGCCGGGGCCCCGTTTTCCACGCGGCATCGTCGTTCTCTCCCGCGGAGCCCTTGCCCATGGGGAACGACTTCGAGGGCGAAATGCTCTCGACGGTGGCGTACTACAACGGGGACACGGTTCAGACCCACGGCACGGTGACGCGCGACAGCCTCAGCCTGATGGTGCGCCAGGTGCGCAAGGGCCTGGCGACCGGATGCAACGTGACGCTCGACTCGGCGGGGAAACTCTTGTCGATGTCCCCGCCCGATTCCCCGGTCGCCCCTTCGCCGGGTTGCCAGGATTTTCCCTGAGCGCCGGCCTCCCGCGGATTCGCGGGGCGGGTTTCAGCCGCGCAATTCCCCGAACCGGCTCCACGCCTCCTCGACCCCGGGAAGGACGGGACGGCCCGGGCCGCCGTCGCCCACGCGCAGCGTGCGCGGGCCGC
>CBFGVC010000072.1:0-9639 GCA_965652255.1 uncultured Fibrobacteria bacterium
CGGGTCGTGGGTATCGGGTCATGGATCGGGAAGTTGATGTTCCATTGTTCATTGTTCTATTGCTGTATTGTAAGCTGCCCCCGACGAAGGACCACCCCCAACGAACGCCCCCCTCCCCTGCGTTGCATTGTCGTGAGGCCGCGTTGCTTGTTCCCTATCCGCCCTCCTGCCTTCCCGTTTTCTCATTTCTCATTTCTCATTTCCCATTCTCCCTTCACCCTTCACTCTTCTAACTTCTTCACATGCTCTCCCCCGCCGACAAAAAGTCCCTGCTGCTCGAGCGAGCCGCGCCATCGCCCGAGGCGGTGGAAGCGCATTTCCGCCGCCTGGGCTCGGATTACTGGAACGCGTTCTCGCCGGATGAAATCGCCGGGCACATCGAGTCGCTGCAGGCGTTGAAGTCGCCCACGCCGTGGCACGTGCGCGTGGAGAAACTCGGCGAGGGCTTGCGGGGCCTAACCTTGATCGGAGGGGATTTTCGGGGCTTCTTCGCGGCCGTGTCGGGTTTTTTGGCGAGCGAGGGCTACGACATCCGCTCGGGCCGCGCGTTCACCTTCCCCGGCGCCACGGCGCCACGGGCGCTTGGGGGCGCGGGTGTGCTCGACTTCCTCGTGATCCGCCATGACGACCCCGCGCGCGACACGGAGGCGGAAAGCGCGCGCCTGCGCGCCGAGATGGAAGACTTGTTCCTCCGCTTCGGGCGCGGCGAGGCGGCCGCCATCCGCTCCGAGCTGTTCCGCCGCATCGCGGCGCGGCTCGAGGCGCGCCGCGACGAGGATGCCCTGCCGCCCGAGATCCGCGTGCACGCCGTGCACGACGCGGCGCGCCTTGTGGTGCGCGCGCGCGACCGCGAGGGCATGCTGTTCTGCATGGCGGGAGCCCTGAGCCTGCAGGGGCTTTCGCTGGTCACCTTGCTCACCGACTCGCGCGACGACGGCTTCTTCGAGAACACGCTGGTGGTGACGGGCCCCGGGGGCGCGCCGGTGAGCGATGCGCGCGAACTGGAGAAGATCCGCACGGGCATCGCCTTGATGGAACGGCTGCTCCGCACGCTTCCCGGCGCGGTGGACCTGCAGGCGGCCGCGGAAGGGCTTCAAGGACTGGTGGAGGCATGGCTGGAGGAATCCTCCGACGTGTTCGAGCCGGGGAGCCGGGGCGGGTACGACGCGTTGCCGGCGCTCTCGCGCGTGCTTACGGCGGGCCCGAGGCTGTGGGAAGCGGTGGATCGCATCGGGCCACGGGCTTTCCGGCGAATGCTCGGGGAGCTCTCGCGGGAGCCCGCGCCTCCCGACCGCGCGGCGCACGAGCGCGCGCTGGCCGAGCTCGCGGGCGATGATGCCGACACGCGGGCGAAGGCGCTGCGGGCCTATCGCGACCGGGAGATCCTGAAGGCCGAGCTCGACTTCCTGCTGACCCCCGCGCGCGACTGGAGGGGCTTCGCCGCGCGCCTGGGCGCGCTGGCCGAGGCCTGCCTCGCATTCGCCGTCGAGTCGCTGCGCGCGGAGCTTGCGGAGCGCCACGGGGATCCGGGGCCGCATGTCCTTTTGGCCTTGGGAAAGTTCGGGGGCGGAGAGCTGGGTTCCGGCTCGGACCTGGAGATCGTGCTGGTGCACGAGGACGGGCCCGAGACAAGCGGCGCCGAGCCCCTGCGCCGCGGCGAGTTCTTCGGGCGGCTCTTTCGGGAGCTCCTGCGGCTATGGGCCGTGCCCGAGGGCGCGACCTTCGCCATCGACTCGCGCCTGCGCCCTCACGGCGACAGCGGCCCGCTCGCCTCCGGCCGCGCCGCGTGGGAGGAGTACTACCGCCCCGGGGGCGCGGCGCTGGATTACGAACGACAGGCATTGATCCGGGTGCGCGCGATCCACGGCGAGACGGCGTTGTCGCGCGCCTTGCTCGCCGCGCGCGACGCGATCGCCTACGCCGATCCGCCCGTGCCGATCGAAGGCACCTTGGAGCTGTTCGCGCGGCAGTCGGCCGCCAAGGAGAAGCCGGGGGCCTGGAACGCCAAGCTGGGCCGCGGGGGGCTGGCTGAACTGGAATACGGCGTGCAATTCCTGCAGCTTCGCCACGGCCATGCAAAGCCCGCCGTGCGGCAGCATGAATGGATCCGCGCGCTGGAGGCGCTGCTGGAGGCGGGCGCCCTCTCTCTGGCCGAGTTCGAGCATCTCTTCGGCGCCAACCTTTTCCTGCGCAGGCTCGTGAACGCGCTGCGCCTGGCGCGCGGGCAGTCGAAGGACTTGTACTGCCCGCCCGCCACCGCCCCGGAGTTCCTCCACCTCGCGCGGCGGCTCGGTTACGTGAATCGTCCCGGCGCGAGCGCGGAGGCGCGGCTCGCCCGCGACCTCGCCCATGCGCAAAACGTGGTGGCCGGATTTTTCCGCCATCGCTTCCTCGGCGGCCCGAAGCCCGATTGGCTCTATGAATCGCTGGCCGAGGCGCTGATGGATCCCGAGGCCGCGCCGGAGGAGGTCGCGCCCGCCCTGGAACGGCTGGGCATGCGGGATTTTCCGGCCGCGCGGCGCCTCTTCCTCGACCTCTTCGACGCGCTGGTGGAGAAGCGGCTCGCCGCGGCGTGCCTGCTCAACGCCGAGGGAAACTTCCGCCGCAGCCCCGACCCGGAGGGCGTGCTGCGGCACTTCGTCCGCTACCTGCGGGCCCTCGCGCATCCCGACCTGTTCATCCGCCAGGCGCTGCACCACCCTCCCCTGCTCGAGCGGCTGCTGCTGGTTTTCGGGGGCAGCGATCCGCTCTCCGACCTCGCGGTGCGCGAGGGCGACGGGTTCAAGACGCTGATCGAGCCCGAGTCGCTCGACAACCCCCGCCTTCCTTCGGAATACCTGCGCGCGGCGAGGGAGGCCGCGCGCACGGAGAACCTCGGGATCGACGTGCCCGCACGCCTGTGCCGCTTGCGCGACCGCGAATACCTGCGCATCGCCCTGCGCGACCTGCACCTGGGCGTTCCCCTGCGCGAGATCACCTACGAGATCTCGGGCCTGAGCGATGCGCTCATCGCCGCCTCGCTCGAGGCCGCGCTGGAGGAATCCGGGGCCGCGGAGCTTTCGGGGAACCTCGCCGTGATCGCGATGGGAAAGCTCGGCGGGGCCGAGCTGAACTACAGCTCCGACATCGACCTGGTCTTCGTGATGCGCGACGCGGCGGCGATGAACGGCGGCCGCGAAGCCGCCGAGCGCGCGGGGCGCGCCCTGATCGGCCTCCTGACGCGCGACACGGCGGAGGGCCGCCTGTTCCGCGTGGACATGAAGCTGCGGCCCTGGGGCGGGCAGGGCCCGCTGGCGGGCACCGTGTCGCAGTATGTCGCCTACTTCGCGGACCCGTCCGGCGGGGCCGATGGCTGGGAGCTTCAGGCCTGGCTGAAGGCCCGGACGGTGTGCGGACCGGCGGAGGCGGGCGATGCGGTGATCGCCGCGGCGCGCGCCTCGGCCTGCGCGCCCGAAAACGCGGCGAAGGTGGTGGACAGCATGCGCAAGGTGCGCCTGATGGGCCTCGACAAGCTGCGCCGCGACGATTTGCTCGCCGGCGAGGTGAAGCTCGGCCCGGGCGGCATCCGCACGGTGGAATTCTTCACGCAGGCGCTGCAGATCCGTCATGCCGCCCGGATTCCCGAATTGCTCACGGGGAACACGCAGGAAGCCTTGGGCCGCCTGAACCGCTACGGCATCTTGCCCGCCGGCCGCTATCAGCTCCTGATGGAGGCCTACGTCTTCCTGCGCCGAGTGGAGCATCGACTGCAGCTTCAGGGATTCCGGCAGCGGCACGCGATGCCCACAGAGGCCTCCGAGCTGGACAAGCTCGCGCGACAGATGGGCTATGAGGACCGCGTGGGCCGCCGGGCGCGCGACCAGTTCCTCGAGGCCTACCGCAAGCACATGCTGAGCCTGCAGCCGGTGTCGGAGGAATTGTTCGGGCATTGATGGCCGAAGACATCACAGCATCACAACAGCACGACAGCAAGGTCGGGCGACCGTCAGCGCCATTATTGTCGTGATGCCGTGATGTTGTGATGCCCTGCCGACCCGTTTTCCCTATCTTTTCCCCCATGCCCCGCCCCCGCCCCCGCAAGCCCGGCAAGAACGACCTGAACCGCCCCGAGGCGAAGCGTTACCCGCATCCGGATCGCCCCGCGAAGCCCGGGAAGCCTGGAAGGTTCGAGAGGTCCGACAAACGCGATCAACCGGACAAGGGCCGGCCCGCGGCAGGAGCCCCCGCCCCGCGTTCGTGGAACCCGCCGAAACGCCCCCCGAACCCATGGGATCGCCCGGACGGCCGCAACGGACGAAACTCAGGAAATCCCTGGGATCGGAACCCCCGCCGCAAGGATCGGCCTAACCTCCCCAAGGCCATGCCCCGCTCGACGACGCCGCGCCCGGGTGCGGGCGGCAAGGGGCGTCCCGAATCCTCGAAAGGCTCGAGCTGGGGACATAGCGCGCCGCCTTCGCGCGCGCGGCTCGAGGAACTGCTCATCGGCCACGGGGTGCAGCTGCCCGGGGCCACGCTCGACAAGGTGTGGCAGTACCACCAGATCCTCAGGCGCGAGAACCACGACCTCGACCTCACGCGCCTGATCGGCTTCGAGACCATCGTGCAGCGCCACTACGCCGACTGCATGACGCTGCACAAGCTGATGAAGGGCCGCTGGCCCTCCCCGCTCGTGGACATCGGCACGGGCGCGGGCTTCCCCGGCATGATGATCAAGATCGCCTCGCCCGCGACCGAGGTGATCCTCTCGGAGCCGCGCAACGTGCGCGTGGACTTCCTGAACAACACCATCAAGGAGCTCGGGCTGAAGGGCATCTCCGTGTTCGGCCACAAGTTCACCTCGAAGTCGTTCACGACTCCCGTCCGCGGGGCGATCACCCGCGCCTTCGAGCCCATCGCGAAGACACTGCCGCGCCTGCAGAACTCGCTGCAAATCGGCGGGCTGGCGATGTTCATGAAGGGGCCGGGCGTGGACGAGGAGCTTTCGGGACCGATCCCGCCGGGGTACAAGCTCGTCCGCGACGAGCGCTACCGGATCCCGAAGACGACGCTGGATCGGGCGTTCGTGGTCTTCGAAAGAGTGAAGGGTGAAGAGTGAAGGGTGAAACAACTGCGTTCACCTTATCGCTCCTTGTTCATCAAGAAAAGGCGTGGAACGATGGAGCCCAAGCCTTGCTTCGACCGCGCATTTTCTAATCTGGCTATCATGCAGACGACGCCTCGCGACATCCGGGAGCGGACTTTTGCGTTTGCAACCCGCATCCTTGCGCTATGCCGGAAAATGGAGATGGCGCCCGGATCATCCCGAATCATTGCCACGCAACTACTGCGTTCTGGAACCTCGATCGGGGCGAACCTTGAAGAAGCATACGGAAGTCATAGTCGGGCGGATTTCATCGCCAAGACAGTAATCGCCGCCCAGGAAGCCCGGGAAACCCATTATTGGATCCGTCTGATTTCCGTCTCGGGGCTCGCTTCGGCGGCCCAGCTGGAAGAACTAGAAGACGAAGCAAACCAAATCGTCGCTATTCTGACCACCATCATTCTTCGAACGAGGCACAGCACTAAACCCTGAGTCCTTCCGTCGGCTTTTTTCGCCATCCGCTCCCCACCCGCGCCCCTTATCTTCCCCCTTCCCCCTTCACCCTTCACCCTTCACTCTTCCAATGCCCTCCCTCTTCTCCCTCCTCCGATCCCAGGAGTTCGCCGGGCGCAAGGAATGCCTCGCCATGCTCCGCATGGGAGGCGTGGAGTGGGCGCGCGATCCCGGCGGGGATATCGCCCCCGAGGACTTCGCATGGACGACGGAGCGCGACGGCGACGCGCTGCTGGAAACCTCGGGGCTGTGGATCCGCTTCAACGGCCTCGCGCTCCCCGTGCTGCCCGCCCTGTACATCGCGCTGAACAAACCGGCCGGCGTCGAATGCAGCCACGCCCCCGAGGCGCACGAACCCGTCCTGGCCTTCTTCCCTCCCCCCTTCGTGCGGCGCGGCCTGCAGCCCGTGGGGCGCCTCGACGCCGACACGACGGGCCTCCTGCTGTTGACCGATGACGGACAGTTCAACCATGCCGTCACCTCGCCGCGCAGGAAGCTGCCGAAGACCTACCACGTGCGAATGAAGCACCCTTTGACCGACGAGCAGGTCGCGAGGCTTGAGGCGGGCGTGGTGCTGCGCGACGACCCTGCGCCGACGCTGCCTGCCGTCGTGCGCCGCATCGGCGACGGCCTGGAAGGTCGCGAGGCGGACATCGTGATTTCGGAAGGACGCTACCACCAGGTCAAGCGCATGGGCGCGGCGGTGGGGAACCGCGTCGAGTCCATCCATCGGAGCGCCATCGGCCCCTTGGAGCTGGGAGATCTGCCTGAAGGGGAATGGCGCTTCCTAACGGAAGCCGAAGTCGACGCCCTGCGGTGAAGGCGGTCACGCCTCGATGATCTCGAGCGCCGACTCGACCTTGATCGCAGGATCGAGCGAGGCCACGGCCGAGCAATACTTCTCCACCGAGAGCGACACGGCCTTCTCCGCCTTGGCGCGGTCGACGGCGCGTCCCGTCACCCGGAACGTCATGCGCACCCGCGTGAACGGCGAAGGCGTCCCCTCCCGGCGATCTCCCTCCACCTCCACGTCCACCGCGTCGAAATCAACGCGCGACTTCTTCAGGATGTTGATCACATCGATGCCCGAGCAACTCCCCAGCGAGGCCAACAGCAGCTGCATGGGACGAAAGCCGCTCTCGTCGCCGCCGATGCTTTTCGACGCGCCGATGGCGAAGGCGTAGCCGTTGTCGGGACTTTTCGCCTCGAAGCGGAAATCGGGGGTGCCGTGCAGGGAGATTTTCATGGGGGGTATCCTTCGCGGGCCGAATGTCGTCCGGGAAATCTACGTAGGCCGCAGGACACCCGCGAACGGAATTCACCTCAAAGGACGCAAAACACGACAGACGCCGGAGCGCCGCCCAAGCGGCATCAAGGCCGCAGGGGCGATTCCGTAGGGGCGATTCCGTAGGGGCGATTCCGTAGGGACGATTCCGTAGGGACGACTCCGTAGGGGCGACTCACGAGTCGCCCCGCAGGCCAACGCACTCCCGCGACGGTCGCCGCCCGGCGGACGCCCGGCGGCTACACCTTGCCGGTGCGCTCCGACAGGTCGCGCACCTTCTCCTCGTCGACCTCGATCCCAAGGCCATGGCCCTTGGGAATCTTCACCCGGCCGCCCGCCACCTTGAGCGGCTCCTTGAGCACGCTCTCGCCCAGGAACTGCGGTCCGTTGAGGGCGGCCGGCTTCTTGAGCCCGAAGGCGCCGTAGAGGATGAGCGTGGCGGCCAGCGAGATGTCGGGATCGGTGAGTCCGCTGCCCAGGAACATCAGCTTGTGCTTCTCGAGCAACCTGAGTTGCGCCACCGCCGAGGTCAATCCGCCGCAGCGCGAGGGCTTCATGGCGATCCCGTTGATGCACTTGAGCCGGATGAACTCCTCCGCCTCGACGGGAGAGACGACGCCCTCGTCCATCAGGATGGGAAGGGCGCCCTGCTTCACCAGGCGCTGGTAGCCGGCCAGGTGGTTGGGATGGAGCGGGCCTTCCAGCACGTCGACACCGACCTTCGCCAGCTTGGGGGCCATTTCGAGCGCGTCGGACACGCTGTAGCCGCCATTGGCGTCGGCCCACAGGAAGCCGTTCGGCGCGAGCTTCTTGACCATGGTGGACATCTCGATGTCGAACTTCTTGTCGGGGGCGACCTTCACGTTGAAGTTCTCGTACCCGCGCTCGCGCCCTTTCTCGATGATGCCCGGGATGTCGTCGAGCTTGACGGGGTTGAGCGTCCAGCTGAGAAGCAGGTCGTCGGGAGTCGACCGGCCCCAAAGCTCCGCGATGTTCTTCTTCAGCGCCTTGCCCTGCAGGTCGTGGAGGGCGATATCGATGCCCGCCTTGGTGATTGGCCACGAGGTCGAGAACCCGTCGGCGATCTCGTAGTTCATCACCTTGTGCGCTCCCGCGATGTCGAAGACGTCGCGGCCGATCAGGATCGGGATAAGGTAGTTCCGGAGCGTGGAGACCGCGCCCTCGAGGGTCTCGCCGCTCCAGCGCGGGATGGGCACGCTCTCGCCCCACCCCACCGTGCCGTCGCTGGCGGTGACCTTGATGATCACCGCGGGCCTGCCGGGCAAGCCCACCGGCGCCTCGAAGAACTTGAAGCGCGCCACCATCGGGTAGCGCACCGGGAAGATGTCGATGCGGTCGATGGTGAGCTTCGGGTGATCCTGCGCGGCGGCTGCGGATTCGGCCCCGAAAAGCGACTTCACGTTAACCGCCCCCATCATCGCGGCCAAGGCCGCCGTCTTCGAGAATTCGCGTCGCGTCATCGTGGTCATGGGATGCCTCCGAGGTCAAATGCCGAAGTTCACGCTGACGACGTAGTACCAGTCCTTGGGCGTGCGCAGCATGCTGGGGCCGGTCCAGTTGCCCTGCGCATTGGCGTCCTGCTTGCGGAAGTGGTCGTTGGCCACCTGGGCACGCAGCGAAATGCCCGTGATGACCTGCTTCATGGCGTATACGGTCCACTTCCAGTCGTCGCGGCGATTCGCGTTCGGGTCTCGCAGCAAAATGCTGTAAGACGGGTTCGGAATATTGTCATCGTACGGGTTGGGGAGGCCGTTCAGGGTGTTCGTCAGGTTCCCGGTATAGGGCGTGTTCCCATGATAAGAGGGGACCTGATACAGCTGCAGGACTCCTATGTCGTCGGGGTTCGAATTTCCGAAGTACTCGACCTCGACGGAGAGCACATCCAGGAGCGTGAAGGTCGGCAGGTTGAAGCCCGCCATGACGGGCATGCGCTCGGCGCGCTTTTCGTACATGCCCGGATAGTCCTCGACGCCCAGCAAGGCCACTTCACCATACACCTTCAGGTCATCCGGGCTCAGGAAATCCATCGGGAAAAGCTTCTGGATGCTGAAGGAGGCCCTCCCCATCAGCTTGATGGCCTTGGTCTCGTAATACCCCGTAGACATGTTGTAATTCGAGGCCATGGAGTCGATGACGTCAACCGTGCTCCAGCTATGGCCCAACGCATTCGCGATGAGGGTCACGTCTCCGGTGCTGGCCACGGTGCGCCGGTTGGCGGCGAAGCTCCTCAAGGTATCCCCGGTTCCGTCACTGACGATGGCATAGGCGGGAAGGTTGTCGAAGATGTAGTAAGCGGTGTTCTCATCCCTGGGATTGGTGCGATCTTCATCGATGGGGAACCAATGGTAAAAGGCGACACCGCCACCGACCTGGAAAGGCCCCTTGGTGTATTCGAACAGGTAGCTGGGCGTGAAGTCGCCCACGGGCCGGAAATCACGTTCGTTGGTGAGCAGGAAGCTGTGCTTCAGGTCGCCGTCCAGGCATACAACGGCGCAATCGGTCAGGCTGAACTCGATGCCCTGCGCCCGAATCGAGGCGTTGTCGGTGATGGACCAGCCTCCCGTGAAAGCGAAGGTAGGATAGGCCCCGGCGCGGAACAGGTATTCGCCGAGGTTCTTGGCATCGGGATTATACTTGTACGGGAAATAGCCGATCCGCAACCCGCCCCAGGAACGGTCGGGGTCGCCGAACTTGTAGTGCGCCTGGGCCTGGGTGATGCCGGGACCGAACTTGGTGCCGA
>CBFGVC010000073.1:0-9638 GCA_965652255.1 uncultured Fibrobacteria bacterium
CCCAATCTGGATGGGACAAAGGCGCGTGGCGGCTGCACCTATTGCGACAACCGCAGCTTCTCCCCGGTCGCGGGAAGCCGCGCCTCATCCCTCTCCTCGCAGTTCGCTGAAGGCGCCGCCTTCATGCGAAGCCGCATCGGAGCCGACCGCTTCATCGCATACTTCCAGGCATTTTCAGGCACTTATGCGCCCATTCATCGCCTGAGGCGGCTGTACGAGGAGGCGCTTTCCTTCCCCGAGGTGGTGGGAATCTCGATCGGGACCCGGCCTGATTGCGTAACCCCCGAGGTCGTCGAACTGCTCCAGGACCTCTCCCGGCGCACCTACGTCACGCTGGAACTGGGCCTGCAGTCGGCCTTCGACGACACCCTGCGCAGAATCAATCGGGCCCATACCTTCGCGGAGTTCGCGGCGGCCATGGACCTCTGCCGGGAAAGCGGCTTCGAACGTTGCGTCCACGTGATTCTGGGTCTCCCGGGCGAAACCGCTGCGCACTATCGCGCGACGGCGGAGGCTCTCGGCGCCTGGAAATACCATTCCATCAAGATCCATCCCTTGCACGTGGTTCGCGGAACCGCCTTGGCACGCGAGCATTCAGGCGGGGAATATCAGCCCATGCCCTTCCGGGATTATGTGAGCGGCCTCGTCGATTTCCTGGAGCGCATTCCGGCATCCGTGGGCGTGCAACGGTTCACTGCCGACGCGCCTCCGGACATGCTCATCGCTCCGGCATGGTGCCCGGCCAAGAACCTCGTGTTGAATGCGATGAAGGCCGAATTCGCGCGCCGCGGCACGCGCCAAGGCTTCCGGCTACCTGGCTAACCGGCCGCCGGCACGGAGCGCTCGGGTTCAGCGGGTCGCGGGCGTAGCGATGCGAGCGAGGTCGTCCGGGCCCAAGCCACGAAATTTTCGTTGGCTATGCTCCACGAATTGTGCATGGGGCAAGGCCTGTCGTTGCGGCAGGCCTCCCAGCCGAAGACGCATTGGCGCGCCTCGAAGTTGTAGCCCATCACCTTGAGGATGTCGAGGTAGGAGATGCGCGAGGCCGGCTTGCCGAGGCGGAAGCCGCCGCCGTGCCCCTTCGAGCTGGTCACGAGGCCGGCCTCGACCAGCTTGTTCATGATCTTGTTCAGGTAATGCACCGGCACGCGGGTCTTGCCCGCCAGGTCGCGGGCGTTGATCGCCCCCTCGCGCGCCTCGAGCGCGAGCATGGTCATCGCCCGGAGGGCGTACTCGGCAGTGCTGCTGAGGGAAAGGGAAAGCATAGGGGGTTCCTGGGAGCCGTATTAATGGATAACCATATCTTTTGAGTTTAGCAAGTGAAAAGTGCTGACTTTCCCGTATTTTCGCTTTTTCGATTGAAATTCCGGCCTTCCGCCCTTCTTCCCCGCAGGCGGGACACCCCATCGAGACAACAAAAAATGCCGAAGAAACCGCTTGACTTCACCCATTTCAATGGATATTTTTGTCCATAGAGATAAGCGCCAGCACCCAAGACGCCCACGACCACGCAAACGCCGGAGCCACGATGAACATGCCGAAACCGATTCTCACTCTCGCGATACTCGCTTTGTTCGCGACCGCGTGCAACCAGAACGAAAAACCACCCGTCCCGAAGGAAAAGGCCGCAGCAGCCTCAACCGGCGTGGGTCCCATAAAGAAACTTGCCCTCGGTCCCCTTGACGAGGCGCTCGCCGAGCGGGGGGAAAATCTCTTCTCCGGTACTTGCGCCGCCTGCCACAAGCTGGACCAGCGCTACGTGGGCCCCGCGGTCGCCGGCGTGACGCAGCGCCGATCCCCCGAGTGGATCATGAACATGATCATGAACCCGGTGGAAATGACCCAAAAGGATCCCGTCGCCAAGGCCCTTCTGGCGGAGTACATGACCCAGATGTCGGTGAGCGCGAGCGAGGAAGATGCGCGGGCGATCCTCGAGTATTTCCGGAAGCTGGACGCGAACGCAAACTAAACCCAGGACAGGAGACGAAAGATGAGCACTGCATTCTCGATACGGCATGGATTGGCGGCGGGAGCAGCGATGCTCGCCGTGGCCCTGTTCACGGGCTGCCAGCAGAAGGCGCGCAAGGGCGCGCCAGGGCTGGCGGAGGACGCCGCCCAGCGGGTGTATGTCGCACCCGGGCAGCACGACGAGCTTTACGGGTTCTTTTCCGGAGGATTCAGCGGGCAGCTCTCCGTCGTGGGCCTGCCCTCCGGACGCACGCTGCGCGTGATCCCGGTCTTCTCGCAGGATCCCGAGAGCGGCTTCGGCTACAACGAGGAGACCAAGCCGCTGCTCAATACGAGTTACGGGTTCATTCCGTGGGACGACGCCCACCATCCACAGCTGTCCGTGACAAACGGGGAGTATGACGGACGCTGGATCTTCATCAATGGCAACAACACGCCGCGCATCGCCCGCATCGACCTGAGAAGCTTCGAGACCGTCGAGACCATCGAGATCCCGAACAGCGCAGGAAACCATAGTTCGCCCTACCTCACGGAGAACAACGAATACCTGGTGGCGGGCACCCGCTTCTCGGTGCCTATCCCCCAAGCCAGCATGCCGATCGGCGAATACAAGAAGCAATTCCGGGGAGCGCAGTCCTTCGTCTCCGTCGACAAAAAGACCGGACGCATGGCGGTGGCGTTCCAGCTGTTGTTGCCCGGGCTCGACTACGATAAGACCCGGGCCGGCAAAGGACCCTCCCGGGAGTGGGCCTTCTTCTCGACTTATAACGTGGAGCGAGCCCATACCCTCAAGGAAGTGAATGCCTCGCAGCTCGACAAGGATTTCGTCACGGCGATCCATTGGAAACGGGCCGAGGAATGCGTGGCCCAAGGCAAGGGCCGAATGGTCGAGGGCGTGCATTACAGCAACTATCTGGACGAGCATACCCAGACAGCCGTCAGCGAGGTGCGCCGGACCGTTCCGATGCTCGATCCCGCGAATTGCCCGGACGTGGTATTCTACCTGCCGACTCCGAAATCCCCGCATGGCGTGGATGTCGATCCGAGCGGCGAGTACATCGTGGCCGGCGGCAAGCTCTCCAGCTCCATCCCGGTGCACTCCTTCTCGAAGATGATGAAGGCCATCCGCGACAAGTCGTATGATGGCGACGTGGACGGGATCCCCGTGCTGAAATACGAGGCGGTACTGGCCGGAGTCGTGGACCAACCGGGCCTTGGGCCCCTTCACACCGAGTTCGACGACAAGGGAAACGCATACACCTCCATGTTCCTCTCATCGGAAATCGTGAAGTGGAAGCTTGGCACCTGGGAGATCCTCGACCGCATCCCCACCTACTACAGCATCGGGCACCTCATGGTGCCCGGCGGCGACACGCGCAAACCCTACGGCAAGTACGTGGTCGCCCTCAACAAGATCACCAAGGATCGTTACCTGCCCACGGGACCCGAGCTCACGCAGTCGGCCCAGCTCATCGACATCTCGGGCAGCAAAATGAAGATGCTGCTGGATTTTCCCACGCGGGGCGAACCCCACTATGCGCAAGCCGCTCCCGCGGAACTCATCGCTCCCAACAGCCTGAAGATGTTCCCCTTGGCGGACAACCACCATCCCCATGCCATCAAGAGCGAGAACGAGGCCCGCGTGGAGCGCAAGGGCAACGTGATCCGCATCTACATGAGCTCGATCCGCAGCCACTTCATGCCCGACAACATCGAGGGCATCAAGGTGGGCGACACCCTCTATTGGCATGTCACCAACCTCGAGCAGGATTGGGACGTGCCCCACGGCTTCGCCGTGATGGGCGCACAGAACGCGGAGCTCCTGATCATGCCGGGGCAGACACGCACGCTCAAGACCGTGGCCAACCGCGCCGGAATCATCCCCTTCTACTGCAGCGACTTCTGCTCGGCGCTGCACCAGGAGATGCAGGGGTATATCCGGGTGTCGCCGCCGGGCGAGCACGTGCCCCTCACCTATTCCACCGGCGGAGTCACGCCTCCCGGCACCCGCAAGTAGGAGAACGGAAAAATGCTGATCGGGAGCGGAAACCGGCAAACGTCCCAAGTGCGGATCGCCGCTCCCGCGGCACGGGGAACGGGGAGGCTTCATTCGCTGCTCCTGGCCCTGGCGGCAGCGGGCCTCCTTGCGGCCCCGTTTTTCCCGCTCTGGCGCATCACCCTGGACGCGCCCCAATATCCCGAAGGCATGGGCATGCTCATCTGGGCCCACACCATCACGGGCGAAAATCCCCACGATCTTGCCATCATCAACCAGCTCAACCACTACATCGGCATGAAAGCCATCGTCCCCGACTCCATCGCGGAACTCCGATTCATGCGGCCCATGATCCTCTCCTTCGGAGTAGTGTGCCTGCTCGCGTCCATGCGTCCGCGCCTTTGGCTCACGGCGGCGCTGCTGGGCGCCTTCACGGCCGCCGGCCTCGCCGGCATGGCCGATTTCTGGTACTGGGGATACGAGTACGGGCACGATCTCGACCCAATGGCGGCCATCAAGGTCCCGGGGGCAAGTTTCCAGCCGCCGCTGATCGGATCGGGCGCCGTCCTCAACTTCGCATCCTCTTCCTGGCCGGCCTTGGGGGGATGGCTGATGATCCTGGCCGGCGGCCTGATGGCCGTGGCGCTGCTATGGGCATGGCGTAGTCGGAACAGCCCGGGCTACAGGCCTGCGGTATCGGCGAGACGAATGCTCCTGATCGCTTCACTTCCGAGCTTGGTGGCGGCGGGATGCGGCCAGGCCGGCCCGGCGCCCGTGCATTGGGGTGAGGATTCCTGCCACCATTGCCGCATGACCTTGGTGCAAAAAGGGTTCGACGCCCAGAGGGTCAATACCAAGGGCAAGGTGCTCAAGTTCGATGCCATCGAATGCTTGCTGGGGGAACTGGAAGAAAGGCCGCTCCGAGAGGGAGAGCGACTATTCGTCTCCGATTGGAGTCGTCCCGACGCCCCTCCCCTGCCTGCCGGAGAAGCCGTTTACCTGCAGGGAGGACGCGTGCCAAGCCCGATGGGCGGTGAATTGGCAGGGTTCGCCTCGCTGGATTCCGCCAAGGCTTTCCAGGCCCATTTCGGAGGCGACCTGCTGACATGGGGCGAACTGGTACAACCATGATCCACGGAAAACGCGAAGAAAGGAAAAAAGCCCGTGAAGGCATGGCCTTGCGTCCTTGGGGATTGCCTGTTTGCCTCGCCTTCGCCCTCGGCGCGCACGCGGGAGATACGCTGCGCGTAGGCGGCCAAGGGACTCATTCCAGCATCGCGTCCGCGCTGCGGGACGCCGGGGAGGGCGACTTCGTGATCGTGAGTCCCGGGGAGTATCGCGAAGCCGGACTGACCGTGGACAAGGCCGTCTCCCTACGGGGAGAGGGCTGGCCCGTTCTCGACGCTGAAGGCGGCGGCACCATCCTGAACATCCGTGCCGACGGGGTGGTGGTGAACGGCCTCGTCTTCAGGAACGTCGGCGTGAATCACCTGATCGAAAACGCAGGCGTGTGGATCTCGGGAGCGCGGGGGGTGCGGATCGAGGGCAACCGCTTCGAAAGGGTGTTCTTTGGCGTTTACGGCTCCGAGGCGCGCGAAGCCGTGGTGAAGGGAAACCGCTTCGACGGCTTGCGGAGCATGGAGCTGGCCAACGGAAACGGGATTCACTTCTGGAAGAGCGAGTCCGCGACCATCGAAGACAACGCGATCCGCGGCCACCGCGACGGCATCTACCTCGAATTCACCGGCGGCACCTCCGTCACCGGAAACATCTGCGAGGAGAACGTGCGATACGGCCTGCATTTCATGTACTCGAACGGAAACGCGTACCGCGGCAACGCCTTCCGCAACAACGGGGCGGGAGTAGCCGTGATGTACTCCCGCGACGTGGACATGCGTGACAACGTCTTCGAGCGGAATTGGGGCCCCGCCAGCTACGGCCTCCTGCTCAAGTCCCTGCGCGACAGCCGGGTGGAGAATAACCGTTTCGATCGGAACACGGTGGCGGTGTTTCAGGAGGGAAGCAGCGGTCTGACGTTTTCCGGCAACAGGTTCCGCCGCAACGGATGGGCCCTGCGCATCGTCGCCGATAGCGACAGGAATTTGTTCGCGGGCAACCGCTTCGAAGGGAACACGTTCGACGTGGCCTACAACGCCAGCCCCGGCAACACCAACGCCTTCCGCGGCAACCTGTGGGACCGCTACGCTGGTTGGGACCTGGACCGCGACGGCACGGGTGACGTCCCTCACAGGCCGGTGGAGCTTTTCCCTGCCATCATGCAGAATCATCCCCAGGCCATGGCGCTTCTGCGCAGCCACTTCGCGACCTTGCTGAACCTGCTGGAGCGCCTCTTTCCCACGCTCTCCCCGGCCACGCTGGAGGATACCGCGCCGCTTATGCCCGCGACGAATACCGGGCGGAGGACCGCATGAATCCGGCCCCCTCCCCCTTGCTCCGCGTCGAAGACCTGCACAAGGCCTACGGCAAAAAAAAGGTTCTCCGCGGATTCGCCCTCGAGGCGCGCGCCGGAACCGTGACCGCCATCCTGGGCCCTAACGGCAGCGGCAAGTCCACCTTCATGCGTTGCCTTCTGGGGCTGCACGTTCCCGATCGCGGCCGCATGTTCGTCCTCGGCGAGGATGCCCGGCGAAGCCCCGCCTATCGCCGTCACATCGGGTACATGCCTCAGACCCCGGGCTTTCCCGAAAACCTGACCGTGCGCGAGATCGCGAGACTGGTGGAGCGCGTGCGCGGCGTGAAGCCCGACTTCGCCCAGGGCCAGGCGCTGGACGTCAGCGGGTTCCTCGACCAGAAATGGAAGGTCCTCTCCGGCGGGATGAAGCAAAAGGTGAACGCCATGCTGGCGGTGGCATTCGACGCTCCGCTGTTGGTGCTGGACGAGCCCACCGCGAGCCTCGATCCCGCCTCGCGCATGCGCCTGATGGACCTCCTGAAAGAGCAAAAGGCGCGAGGCAAGGCCATCCTCCTTACCACCCACCAACTCGGGGATTTGTGGGAACTGGCCGACCACCTCGTCTTCCTCCGCGAGGGGCGCGCGCGAACCCTCCATGCCCGCGACATTCCCGGCAAGGGAACCGACCTCGCGCTCTTCGAGCGGCACGTCGCCAGCCAGCTCGAACATCCGGATCGCCAGCCGTATCGCTCTCCCCCGAGGGAAACGCCGAGGACCGCGCGGAGCGAGGACATCGCCGGGGCGACGGCGGAATCCGGATCCGGAATGGCGGCGGAAACGTGCCCGAAGCCCGAGGGGGCATGCGTATGACCGGCATAATGGGATTCTGCCTGCGCGACTTGTTGCGCAGCCGGTTCATAGCGGGGTATTTCCTGTTCCACCTCGCCGCCGGATACGGGCTCATGACGTACGCGCCCACCGGTTCCGCGGGCCTCGGCGCGCTTTTGAGCCTCGTGCTCTTCCTCGCTCCCCTCTGCGCGTTGGTGTTCGGCGTGCTTTATTTCTATCAGGCGCGCGGATTCCACGAGCTCATGCTGGCGCAGCCCGTCGGGCGAGCCGCCCTTCTGGGGGGGCAAGGGCTGGCGCTGGCCTTGGCGCTGGGTTTCGCCTTCGCGCTGGGGTTGGGCATTCCCACGGTGTCGGCCGGATACCGTGGCGGGGATGACCTGCGAGCGCTGGCGATCTTCCTCGGCGGAGGCTTGCTATTGCACTTCTGCTTCCTGGCGCTCGGATTCCTGATCGCGCTTTCGGTGGACGACCGCCTGCGGGGATTCGCAGCGGCATTGTTTTTGTGGCTGGGGATGGTATTCCTCTATGACGGAGCCCTGCTTTTCCTGCTGTTGCGATTCTCGGAATATCCGCTGGACCGCTTCGTGATCGGAGCCATCCTGCTGAATCCCGTGGACCTGGAGCGCATCCTGGTGCTGATGCAACTCGACGCCTCGGTGCTGTTGGGCTACACCGGAGCGGTTTTCCGGAGATTCTTCGGAACGTCACTGGGTATCCTCGCGGCATTGGGCGCCATGATCCTTTGGGTGGCGGTGCCTTCGATGCTTTTCTTTCTTCGGTTGCGCAGAAAGGACTTTTAGCCCTCCGCCCCTTTCACGAAAAGCGAAAGCCTGGATCCGCACGACGCGGCATCGCTCGCCCCGCATGACAAAACACTTGCGCTCGAGGACCCGAAAAGGCCTCGGCATCACTTTCCTGACAATTGCGTTGACTTTCCCGCTAGCCCACTTTAAAATCAGGAAACCCGGGTTCCCATGCCCGGGTCCCACCACAGGAGGCGAGCATGCAGAACGATCCCCGAAATAACCGCGTCGCGATTCCCCGAAGAATCCCTGTCTTGGCCGCCACGGTCATCGCGGGCATGCTCGCCGCCTGCCAAGGAAAGCCCGACGACAAGAAGGGTTCCGAGGTCATCCGCGGCGAGGAAGTCGCCGTGCTCACCCACGCCCCCGAGGTGCCGCCTCCCATCGCCCGCAAGCATCCCAGCAAGGTGATCGTGCACATGGAGGTAAAGGAACTCGTGAAGGAGATCGCCCCGGGCGTCACCTATACCTTCTGGACCTTCGGCGGCACGGTGCCGGGCCAGTTCATCCGCGTGCGCGAGGGCGACCTCGTCGAGTTCCACCTGCACAACCATCCCGACAACAAGGTGCCCCACAACATCGACCTGCACGCCGTCACCGGCCAGGGCGGCGGCGCCGAGGCCTCGCTGACGGCGCCGGGCCACACCTCCGTGTTCTCCTTCACCGTCCGGAATCCCGGCCTGTACGTGTACCACTGCGCCACCGCGCCGGTGGGCATGCACATCGCCAACGGCATGTACGGCCTCATCCTCGTCGAGCCGAAGGAAGGGCTACCCCAGGTCGATCGCGAGTTCTACGTGATGCAATCGGAATTCTACACCAAGGGCCGGCACGGCGAGGAAGGCCTGCAACCCTTCGACATGGACAAGGCCATCCGCGAGCAGCCCGACTACGTGGTCTTCAACGGATCGGTGGGCGCGCTAATGGGCGACAACGCCATGACGGCGAAGGTGGGCGAAACCGTGCGGTTGTATGTCGGCAACGGAGGCCCCAACCTCATCTCCTCCTTCCACGTCATCGGCGAGATCTTCGACAAGGTCTACGGCGAAGGCGGCGTGCGGGTGAACCAGGAGCAGGTGCAGACCACGCTGGTGCCCGCGGGCGGCTCGTCCATCGTCGAGTTCGGGCTCGAGGTGCCTTCGACGCTGATCCTGGTGGATCACTCCATCTTCAGGGCCTTCAACAAGGGCGCCATCGGCATGCTCAAGGTCGAGGGCCCCGAGAATCACGCGATCTATTCCGGCAAGCAGGGAGACCAGATCTATCGGCCCGAAGGCGGGGCCGTGCAATCGATTCCGACCGACGCCGCGGCCGGCCCCCCCACCTCGCTGAGCCGGGCCGAGCTGATGGAAAGGGGCGAACGCGTGTACGGGCAATCCTGCGCGGCCTGTCACCAGCCGGATGGAAAGGGCATTCCTTCCGCCTTCCCGCCCTTGGCCAAGTCCGATTACCTCATGGCCGACAAGCTTCGCGGCGTGGACATCATCCTGAAAGGCTTGAGCGGCCCCATCACGGTGAACGGCGTCAAATATGACGGCATCATGCCGGCTCTCGACCTTTCCGACGCCGACGTCGCCTCGGTGCTCACCTATATCCGGAACAGCTTCGG
>CBFGVC010000074.1:0-9608 GCA_965652255.1 uncultured Fibrobacteria bacterium
GCGGCTCGAGGCCGTCGTCGGCGCGCCCGCAGCGCCGCGTCCCCTGATCGTCGCCCATGGCAACCTGTACTGGCACAAGGCCTGGTCCGCGGCACGGACGGTCGCCGACGGCATGCTCGCCCGCCGCCAACCGGCCGGAATCCCGGACGCGGTTCGCGACGCCGTTCTGCGGGACACCCTGGACACCCATCCGCTCCGGCGACAGGATGGAGGGATCCTCCGGCTGACCGACGCGCAACGCCAGGCGCTGGAAACCTCGCTGCACGCGCGCGTGTTCGTGCTGGCGGGCGGCCCCGGAACCGGCAAGACCACGTGGACGGCCGCGTGGCTGCGCGCCATGCTGCGCCTGCCCGGAGCCGATCCGGGACGCATCCGGCTGTGCGCGCCCACCGGTCGCGCGGCCCGGCGGCTGGAGGAATCCCTGCGCGCCACGCTGGCCGGCTGTGCCGACGACCCGCGCGATGCCGCCGCCGCCGAGCTTCCCGTCACCACGCTGCACACGCTGCTGGGATGGCGCGGGTTCGAAGGGCGCTTCGCTCGCACGCCCGAAGACCCGCTCGACGCCGATTTCGTGTTGCTCGACGAAGCCTCCATGGCCGACGTGCACCTGATGGCCGCGCTCGTGCGCGCGTTGCCGCCCGGCGCCCGGCTGGTGCTCGCGGGCGATCCCGGCCAGCTCCCGGCGGTGGAGGCCGGCGCGGTGCTCGACGAGCTGCTGCCCGCCGATGAGGGTGATGCGCCGGACGGAGCCGGGGCGGTTCCGTCGGTGACGCTCGACGCCAGCCACCGCGCGACGGGAGACGTCATCCCCTTGTCCGCGGCCATCCGCGCGGGGCACGGCGACGACGTGATCGACCTGCTGCGCGCGCCGGCCGAACCCGCGCAAGCCTTCGCCGCGAGTCGCCCGCTCTCGCGGATTGAGGCGGCGGACGAGGCCCCCGTCCGCGCCGTCGCCGATGGCCTTTCGAAAACGTTGGACGCCTATGCCGATGCCGCGTTCGGGCGAGGCGCGGAGGACGGCCCGTCCTATGCCTCCCTGCTCGACCGCTTTCGCGCCCTCCCCCGCGAAGAGGAAATCGACGCCGTGCATGCGTTATGGAACCGGGTGGGACGCTCGCGGGTGCTCGCGCCGCTTCGCAGGGGAGCGGTGAGCGCGGAAAGCGCGAACCGGATTTTGCGGCGGCATCTTGAGCCGGCCTGGCGGCGGCGCACCGATTCGCGCGCGCCCGGAGGATTCCACGGCGCTCCCATCCTCATCACGCGCAATGACGCGCGCACCGGCCTCTCGAACGGCGACCTGGGGTTATGGCTGGAGGCGGGCGACGGCCCGGCCGTCTTTTTCCCCCGGCCCGAATTTCCCGGAGGCATGCTGCGGCTTCCCGTCGCGCTGCTGCCCGTCTACGAACTCGGGTTCGCGTCCACGGTTCACAAGAGCCAGGGCTCGGAGTGCGACGAGGTCCTCGTCCTTCTCCCGCCCGCCGGAAACCGCCTGCTCGTCCGCGAAACGCTGTATACCGCCGTCACGCGGGCCCGGGCTTCCGTGCGGATTTTCGGGACCGACAAGGCCATCCGGGAGGCGGTGGAGCGGAAACTGCAACGCCACGGAGGGCTGCGGGAGATGTTGGCCGCGAAGTGAGGAGCGAGCCGGGACCCGCAGCGGGCGGGCCCGCCCCCTTTCATCATGGGTTCGTCATGGATAGATCCGTATTCCCGCGATGAAATCCACCCGGGTCAGGGAAATCGTCCCGTACGAAGTGGAGATGGCGTTGTAGCGGATCCTCTCCAGTTCGCCGTGGATGGCGCGCACGCCGAAGCCGACCCCGAAGCGGGGCGACAGCAGGAAGTCGGCCGCGGCCGCCGCATGCAAGCCGGGGGCCGTTCCTTCCAGCACGCCCGGGAACGCCCCGGCCCGGCTTTCGTTGCGATAGAAGATCCAGCCCGCGCCCGCGGAACCCAAGAGGCGCACGCGTTCCCCCAGCTCCCGCGCGAGGTAGGCCGTGGGCGCCAGGTAAACGATCCGGAACTCATCCTTCGCCCTTCCTTGCGACTGGTCCTGGAACGTCATGTTCGCTTCGTGCGCCGAGGCGGCGAACATGGAAAGCGAAAGCCCGATCCCGGCATGCTTCCACGGGTGGGCCGAAACCTCCAGGCCGTACACTTCGCCGGTCCGCGCCTGCTGGAAATACTTCTTCTCGTCCGCGCTTTGGCCCGCGTTGTCCCAGAAGCGCACTCCCCACCCGGCGTCCACGGCCCAGCGCGTCGGCGACGGGCCTTGGGCCACGGCCGCCTTCGACAAAAGCAGCAGTGCGGCACAGAAGCATGTGATGGCGCGCATCGTAATATGGGCCGCCGTGTGAAGCGGAGTGCCCTAATGGCAATCTACGCCATTGTGGCACCGGTGTGGGGATTTTTTGTGAAAAAATCCCTCGCGAATGCCCTGGCCGAGCACCCAAACCCGGAAGGCTTCGAACACCCTGCGGGAAACGATTACACTCGGGGCCCGTTCAGGAGTTGCGGTCGCGATAACTCTCGTAGCCGAACCGGCGCACCACCCTCAGTTCGCCCTCCTTCGTCCAGATGCACAGGGACGGGAGTTGCACGCCGTTGAAGGTCGTGTTCTTCACGATGGTGTAGTGGATCATGTCCTCGAACACGACCCGGTCCCCCACCTTCAGCGGCTCCGCGAAGCTGTAATCGCCGATCACGTCGCCCGCAAGGCAGGTGTTTCCACCCAGGCGATAGGTGTGAGCCAGTTTCCCCGGCAAATCGGCGCCGCGCACGGCGGGACGGTAGGGCATTTCCAGCGTGTCGGGCATGTGCGCCGTGGCGCTCACGTCGAGGATCGCGATGTCCACGCCGTTGCGGACGATGTCGAGCACCGAGCCCACGAGGGGCCCGGTCTGCCAGCCCACCGCCTCGCCGGGCTCGAGGTAAACCTCCACCCCCCACTTTTCACGAAAGGCCTTCACGACGCGGATCAGGCGCTCCACGTCGTAGTCGGCGCGCGTGATGTGATGGCCGCCCCCGAAGTTGATCCACTTCATCCTCGGAATGAATTCGCCGTAGAGCTTCTCGAACGAAGCCACCACGCGCTCAAGCGTGTCGCTGTTGTTGCCGCAATGCGCGTGGAAGTGCAGGCCCGAGATGCCTTCCAGTTCCTCCGGCCTGAATCCCGACCGCAAGACGCCGAGCCGCGAGCCGGTGTAGCAGGGATCGTACAACGGCGTCTCGATCTCGCTGTGGCCCGGGTTCACGCGAATGCCGCACGCCACGTCCTTCCCCGAGGATCTCACCTGTCCCCGGAAGCGGCCCCACTGCGAAAACGAATTGAACACGAGATGGTCCGCCATCCCCAGGATTTCGGGGAATTCCTCGTCGGTGTACGCGACGGAATACACGTGCGTCTCGCGCCCGAACTCTTCGTAGGCCAACCGCGCTTCGTGCAGCGAGCTGGCCGTTGCGCCGTGCAGCACCTCGCGCACCCATGGGAACGCGCTCCAGAACGCGAAGCCCTTGAGCGCGAGGATGATCTTCGCGCCCGACTCCTTCTGCACGCGGTCGAGCACCGCGAGGTTGCGGCGCAGGAGCGCTTCCTCCAGCACGTAGGAGGGGCTGGGGACAAGGGAGAGGTCGAGGGGAGAGGGCGTCATCATGTTTCCAATGCGAAATGAGAAATGCGAAATGAGAAATGAATGCAAAGACATCCCGCAACTGCGGCCGACATCGACAAAAGAAATGCGCCGGCTGGGTGGTCAGGACGGAAGGGAATTTCCTGCTCCCATTTCGCATTTCTCATTTCGCATTTCTCATTTTTCGTGCCAGATCTCCTCCGTCCACGGCAGCCCCTGCAGGTTCAGCTGCTCCATGAACGGGTCGGGGTCGAGTTGCTCCATGTTCCACACGCCGGGCTGCTTCCACTTGCCCGTCACCATCATCATCCCGCCGATCATGGCGGGCACTCCCGTGGTATACGAAATCGCCTGCGACTCCACCTCGGCGTAGCACGCCTCGTGGTCGCACACGTTGTAGGTATAAGTCTTCAGGGGCTTGCCGTCCTTGTCGAGGCCCTCGATCAGGCAGCCGATGTTGGTCTTGCCCTTGGTGCGCGGGCCCAGCGACGCCGGGTCGGGCAAAACGGCCTTCAGGAATTGCAGCGGGATGATCTCCTTGCCCTCGAAAAGCACGGGCTTGATCGAGGTCATGCCCACGTTCTCCAGCACGCGGAGATGGGTCAGGTACTTCTCGGAGAAGGTCATCCAGAAGCGGATGCGCTTGAGGCCCTTGAGATTGCGGGCGAGCGACTCCAGCTCCTCGTGATACATCAGGTACATCTCCTTGGGCCCGATCTCGGGGAAGTCCCAGGTCCTGTGCACCTCTAGCGGCCCCGTCTCCTTCCACTCGCCCTTTTCCCAGTAGCGGCCATTGGCCGTGATCTCGCGGATATTGATCTCGGGATTGAAGTTGGTGGCGAAGGGATAGCCGTGGTCGCCCGCGTTGGCGTCCATGATGTCCACGGTGTGGATCTCGGAGAAGCGATGCTTCTGCGCGTGCGCGCAGAACACGTTGGTCACGCCCGGATCGAAGCCCGATCCCAAAAGCGCCATCAGCCCTTTTTCCTTGAAGCGATCCTGATAGGCCCACTGCCACTTGTACTCGAACTTGGCCGTGTCGGGCGGCTCGTAGTTGGCGGTGTCGAGATAATCCACGCCCGTCTCGAGGCACGCGTCCATGATCGACAGGTCCTGGTACGGCAGCGCGATGTTCATCACCAGCTTCGGCTTCACCTTGCGGATCAGCTCCGCCAGCTCGCGCGGGTTGTCGGCGTCCACCTGCGCCGTCTCGAGCGGATATTCGCGCCGCTTGGCGATCTGCGCGGCGATGGCGTCGCACTTCGACTTCGTGCGACTGGCCAGCACCGCCGACGAGAACACGCCGGGATTCTGGCTGACCTTGTGGGCGACGACCTGGCCCACGCCCCCCGCTCCGATGATCAAGACCCTGCTCATGCGAATCCCTTGCGCGAATGATGGAAAAACGACGAAGAAGAAAAAGTAATAGTTGGGGGGTTTCTTCGCGGTTTCTTCCTCGTTCGGGGAACGTCGGGGTCACGGGCGCCGCGCGATTCCCCCCGGGGGCGCAAAAGAGAAACGGCGGCCCCGGCATTGTGCCAGGAGCCGCCGCCCGTCCGGTCGGCGCCCTCACGCCGCCGGACTTCCCTCCCCTGCGGGGTTTCCGTCGTCCCGTCGTCCCTAGTCGTTACCCGATCGCACCGAAAGGAATGCGAACAGGTTGGAGGCCGCCTCCGTTTCCTTCTCCCCGCTCACGACGGAGAATTGCGTCGACAACTGGGCCTGGGCCGCCGCATGCTTGTCGGCGTAGGCCTCGCCCACGGCCTGCCCGTCCGCGCTGCCGTTCACCTGGACCTGCAGCGAGGAGGACAAGGAGTCGAGGAGATTCGACACCGTCGTCTGCGCGGCCACGGTCACCAGCACCCCGAGGCTGTCGGAGTGACCGGCGGTGTCCATGAAGGCCGCCCTCACGTCGGCGCGGAAGCGCGCCATCGCCGAATCGATGGAGTGGCGCGCGCGCGCGGTGTCGACCGAGGCACGGAACCGGCCCGAGGCCTGCGCCACGACCTGGATGCGGGTCTCCGCGGCGCCGGCCTCGCGGAACTCGTTGCGCACCGCGGTATCCGAGGCGATCACGAGGATCCGGGCGTAGTTGCGGGCCATGGCCGTGCGCGCCGAGTCCGAAAGGTTCGCGGAAGCGCGCACCATCGCGTGATACGAGGCCTCGGCGGCGCGCGCGGCGCGCGTGCGCTGCACGTCGGCCTTCAGGTAGGCGTCCACGAAGGCGGCGAGATAAGCACGCTCGGCCTCGCGGGCCTGCGCGGTGTCGCCGGCGGCCGCGTGAAGCTCGGCATCGAGGCGAACCGAGGCCTCGGCGCGCGCGCTGTCGATGCGGCGGCGGTTGGCCTCGAACTGCGCCTCGACCTCCGCGAGGAAGGCGCGGCGGGCTTCGGACGCGGCCCTCGCCGAGGCGGCGAGGCGGGCGACGAGCTCGGCGCGCGCCGACTCCCCGCCGCGATAGGCGGCATGGGCGGCGGCGGCCACCTCGGCGTCCACGGCGAGGTTCACCTCGGACCACGAGACGTCGCGGCCGTTCTCGTTCTTCTGCAGCTCGAGCCAGGTCGCCGTCTCCACGGTGCTCTCGAGGTTCATCGGGCGGCAAGCGCGCTCCGCGCCGGCCTCGAGGCGGCCCTCGAAACGAGCCATCCACTCCTCGGCGCCCCGGCGCGCGCGGAGAATCCACTTGCGGTCGCCGGTGCGGCGGGTCTCGAGCACGAAGCTGCCGTCGGCGTTCACCGTGACCGAGTCATGCGCCGAGTCGAGCGAGCCGTCCGCGTTGATCTCGTGCGCCGTCACCACGGCGCCCTCCCAACCGGATCCGGAACCCGAGGCGGATCCGGCGACCTCGATGTCGCCCTGCACGCGCCCTTGGATCGCGGCCGCCTGACCGCGGTCGCCCGAACCCCCGTCGGAGAAAATGCATCCCGTCATCAGGGCGGCGAGGCAGAAGACGGCCAGCCCTCCCCTCAACCCGAATCTTTCTGCTTGTGTTTTCATGAGGGACCCCCTTTTTCTGGTTTTTGATTTGAGCGGAAACGCCCGCTCTATCCACGTTTTCAAATTAATCGTGTTACGGACATGAAAGCAACAGGCCCAGGCCCCGGTTATTACAATTTGATCCCAAAAACCGCATAAAACGGGATTTATTGGGCTATTTCGGGATTCATTTTCTATTGCTTGGCCTGAATTTTCGGGTTACAAAAACAGCTCGATTTATCCGTTGTATTAATAATCATCTTACGCTTTTGCGTCGAACGCCTTCAAAACCTCACCGAAGGGGTGCTCCCCCCGGGGTGAAAGGCGCATCCGGTGCGCGAGAAAAAAGCGAGGATGGGATCTAACGGGGCGCGATGTGGCCGCCGAGCGAGTCGAACGAGGCCGATCCGGTGCGCCCTTGGTGGTTGGTCCAGCCACCGACATATCCCAAGGGGGTGGCTTCGCCGGAGAATTCGATCCAACCCGCCGGGCGGAAGTCGATGCGCATCTCGATGACTCCCGTCCGGGGCGCCTGCCCATCGGGCACGGGCGAGCTCAGGACGAGCGCGTAACGGGTCTCGGCGCGCCCGCCGAAGCGGAACATCCTGTGTCGCTCGACGCGCAAAAGAAGATTGTCGGCGAAGCGTCCCGCCGTGTCGGCCAGCTTCACACGGTAAACCGTCTCCGCGCGCTGCAGGGAGTCCGCGAGATCCGTCGACTCGAACACCGTGTGAACCCGGCCGGTGTCGCCCGGCCCGAACACGGCGAGCGAGTCGCGCCCAAGCAGCGTCGTCACGATCTTGCCGGAGGCGGCGGTGCGGATACGGCGGAAGCGGACCGGGTAATTCCGGGTCGAGTCTTTGAACACCACGGATTCGTAGAGCAGCTCCTCGAGGGATCCGTCGGCGAGCCGCTTCACCTCCTCGACCTCCACCCGATTGGAATCGCGGAGGGGATCATAGATCACGAGTCCGCCGTCGGCGGGCCTCAGCACGCGCGCGAGCAGGGTGTCGACCCCGACGCGGACAACCACCTGCATGTGCAGGAGGGAGTTGTCGCCCCGCGCATTGAAGTCGAGGTTCGGGCCCGCCGAAACGCGCATGAGCGTTTCCTCGACGCGACCGGAGGAATCCGCGGCCGAAAGCCGGACGCGCGCGACGTTGGCCTGGCCCGCGCGCGGAGCCAGCACGCCGTCGCCGTCGTCGTCCTCGAAGGCGAAAACGCGGTATCCGCCGTTCGTCAGATCCAGCCTGCCGGACACCTTGCGCACCACCCGCACTCCGTTGACCAGGGAGCTCCAGGTCGTGTCGCGCGCCGTGAACAGGGCCGCGCTCTGCACCCGAACCGTGCGTCGCGCGCCGTTCTCCGGATCGGGCGCGATCGTGTCCACGACGCGCAAGGCGCCGGCGATGTCGAGCCCGGGCACGAAGGAATCCAGCTGCAGGAAAATCCCCTCGGCGGCCCACCGAAGCATCGGTTCCTCCCCGTTCTCCTCGGGCACCGAGTCGGGCACATGGGTGCTGTCGTAAACGCCGGGCGGCGTGGCGGGAGCCTCCTTCCACGCGTTCCATTCGGTCGAGTCCGCGCGCTCCTCGGCGGCGACGCGACCAAGGGTCGAAACGGAATTGGGGAAGTCGTCGCCGCCGGCGACACGGTCGCCTCCCCCGCAAGCCCAGAGCGCCAGCAAGGCCGAAAGCACGGCCGGCGCCGGCAGCCACTGCCGCGCCGCGATGAACCGCAAGCGAAGCGTGTCGCCTTTCACGACTTCCTCCCCGAACGCGGGACATAGGCCAGCGTCAGTTGCTGGATGCGGCGAGGCACCCCCGCATCCTCCTCGACCCGGCGGAAGATCTCCTCGCGGAACCGCTCGACCCGTTCCCGGATCTCATCCCGCATCTCGTCGCTGATGTTGACGATCATCGTGGAGACGTGGCGGTCATCCTTCGGCACGCGATGCAGGGCATCGCGCGCCATCGAAAGCCACTCGGCGTTCATGGCGCGGCTCATGCCCACGAGGTTGGGCGGCGGCTCCACGATCGAGCGCGTGGTGCGATAGCGGCCGTCCGCCCCCTGCTCGACGAGCCCCCATTCGCACAGCTCGCGCACGATGGCCTTCACGGCCGCCACCGGAACCGGGGGATCCAGGAAGCCCGATATGGCCTCGTAGTCGCCGCGGAAATCGAGCACCTCGATGGCGCCGCGCACAAGCGAGTATCTCACGTCCTGATAGTACTTGCTCAACGCGGGATTGAGCCGCGTGAACTTGCTGCGATTGCGGCGCGAAAGCACTTGCCTGTAGAGCGCGGCTTTTTTCTCGGGATTGCGCGCCTGGCCGTACTCGGTGAGCAGCTTGAGGAACTCCGCCTCGTGAGGCTTGAGTCCGAAAACGGCCGCCAGCTTGTCCGCGGCGTTGGCGCTGAACGGCTTGAAACCCTTCAGCACGTCGTTGAAATAACCGGGATTGGCAAAGCCCGCATCGCGCGCGAGCTGGCGCTGCGAATACTTCCGGCCCCCATTGCCCATCGAATCTGCGACCTTTGCCTCGAAGCAGGCCCTGAGGAAGGCCCGAAAGTCGTCGTATTGGTAAATATCGGGTGACATTTTCGAGCCGCCGCCGCCTTCGTGGTTGATTATACGATAACCAAATCGGGGATATTCGAGGCTAGTGGTATTACGTTTTTCGGGTATAAAGTCGCATTATCTACGTTTTTCTCGAATAATATAGGAGATGCGGGGGGTTATGGTATTACGAAAGCCACCGCGATCCAAGCCCTGTTAACGCTGAAAACGGATTACGATAAAGGCCTGCCGGGGCATGGCTTCGGGTTTTGGATTTCCGGTTTCATATTTTCGCGGAATGACTGATTCCTGCTCCATTCTCGCCCAAAAAGAATGCGTCCCGTGCAAGGGCGGCGTGCCGCCCCTGAAAGGCGAGGCGCTGAAGGCCCTTCACGACCAGCTCGGCCACGATTGGGAGATCGTGAAGGAGCATCACCTCGAGAA
>CBFGVC010000075.1:0-9448 GCA_965652255.1 uncultured Fibrobacteria bacterium
CGGGCCCGCGGCGCGCCATCCCGCCAGCGGCACGGCCACGACCCGGCCGCGCGCGTCGAGCAACTCCGCGCGCACATCGCCCGCGCGATTCAGGACGTAGGGAAGCGCGGCGGCCCCGGAGGCCGGGTTGGGCGACACCGCGCCCAGGATCGCGGCGCGGGCGGCGCGCGGCGCAGGCGCCGACCGCGCTCCCGTGACGAGGTTGTTCTTCGCCTTGTACCGGAACACGCCGCCGCCCTGCGTGGCGGCGTACACGTATCGCCCGTCGTCATCCACCGCCAGGCGGTTCACCGCGCGGTTCACGAGGCCGTCGTTTATCCGCGTCCACGCCGCGCCGCCGTCGAGGCTTGCGTACACCCCGCCGTGCCAGTCGGCGGCGTACAGGCGGGCGGTGTCGGAAGGATCGAAGGCCACCGAAAGCATCTGGACATGGTCGCGGGCGCCCTGCGGGATCATGGCGGCGGGAGGCAGCAGCAGCGACCAGTTCGCGCCCGCGTCGCGGCTGCGATAGACGCCGAACATGTTGGAGCCGACGACGATGTCGGAGTCGTCGAGCGGGTTCACGTCGACGGCCAGCAGCGAATGGCGCGGGACCGGATCGTGCGCGGCCCAGGTGTCGGACCAGGATTCGCCCCCGGGGAGGTTGCCCAAGGCGAGGCTCCACGAGAGCCCGCCGTTCGTCGTGCGATAGAGGCCCCCGTCGCGGAGCGCGGCGTAGGCCTTGTCGGGATCCTGGCGGCTTACCGCCAGGTCGGCCACGTTGCGCGCCCGGGCTCCGGAAGGCAGGCCGGCATTGCGCGCGACCCACGTGAGGCCTCCGTCGGCGCTGCGCCATACGCCGAAGCTTTCGGCGAAGTCGAGCGCGTGAGGGGTCTCCAATCCATGCGCGATGAATCCGGCGTACGCGATCCCGGGCGCGGAGCGCGCGAAAACCAAGGCGCGCGCTCCGTGCCGGTTTCCGGGGGTTCCGATCCCGAGGCTGTCCTCGAGGTTGAGGCGCACGCTCCACGAGGATCCGGCGTCGGTGCTCCGAAAAAGGATGCCCGACATCGCGTCGGAAGCGAGCAAGGTGTTTCCGGTGGCGTCGTGGGGATCATGGGCGATCGCGCCGCCTTCCGGATACCAAGGGATCGGGCCGTTGCTCATCCCCACCCACGTCCCTTCCGCGGTCGTGCGAAAAGGCCCGCTGCGTCCGTTCACCGCGACTCCGGCGTGGCCCGGGCCGGGCCGGACCGAGAGCGAACGCACGTCCGCGCCCGTATAGCCGTTGCTCCAGGATATCCAGTTCGCGCCGCCGTCGATGGACTTGAAGAGGCCTCCGCCATAGTTGTTGATGTAAAGCGTGTTCGGGTCGGACGGCGATACGATCATGTCGATGGGCACGCCGCTGCGCACGCCCGGGGGACCCCAAGGCGCGGCGCCCTCTCCGCGATGCGCCGTCCAGGTCGCTCCTTGGTCGCCCGAGCGATAGAGGGTTTCCGAGGTTCCCGCGTAGATCACCTGCGGATTCGAGGGCGCGAAGGCCACCGCCGCAAAAACCTCGTAGGCCACGTGCTCGGGAAGCGGCGGCGTGATGTCGCTCCAGCTCGCGCCGCCGTCGGTGGACTTGTACACCGCGCCGTGCTCGCCGCGCGCCTCGGAATCGGCATTGTTGCCCGCGGCGAGGAGCAGCATTTGCGGGTTGGCCGGATTGCGTGCCGCGCCGCCGAAGTGCCGGCTGCGTCCCGGCGTCGTGCCCGTGTTCGAGGGCGACCAAGTCGCCCCCCCGTCGGTCGAGCGCCAAGCCCCGGCGGAATCATCCGCGGCGGCCTCGCGGTCGAAGATGCCGGTGGCCAGGAACAGGTCCTGCGGATTCCCGGGGTCGATGAAGAGCCAGCGCGTCAGGTTGGGGAAGCGCCCGGGCGGCGAGACATCGACCCAGGTTTCGCCGCCGTCCGCGCTTTTGTAGACGAAACCCCTCGTGCGCTCGAACCCGATGCCCCAGGTCGCGGTCGGCGCCTCGCCGCTGACGTAAACGACCGCGGAGTTTCCCGGCTGCACGGAGATGTTGCGGATGGCGATGCCAAGGTCGGGTTCCTCCGGGAGAGGGAACAACACGATGCCCGCGTCACGCTTGTGCCAGGTGGTTCCGCCGTCGGTCGATCGGAAAAGCCCCCCGCCGTGCTGGGTTCCCGCCCAGAGGATGTCGTTGTCGTTGGGATCGATGGTCAGGCTGAACACGGGCACGGCATCGTCGGATGCGCCCGCGCGGGCGGTGATTCCGGAGTTGGAGGCGGCCCAGTTGGCGCCGCCGTCCGAGCTTTTGTGCACGCCCGCCCAAGCATCGGTGACGAAGAAGACCGAGGGAGCGTCGGAACGGTAAGCCACGTTGTAGCCGAGACCCCCTATGGGTCCGCCGAGTCCCCACCACGTGCCGCTGTCCTGCTGGGCGAAACTCGCCGCGAAGAACAAGAGGGAAAGCGTCGTCGCCCGCATGGATGAATGATAAGTACGATGCAAACCGTGAGCAAATGAGGCCGGAAAGCGCCGCTCGCGGCCCGGAACCGGCTCAGGCGTCCGGTAGCGCGCGTTGTTCCCGCATTGCGGCGCGGTCAGGATTCCCGCGGCTCGATCGCCACGGTCACCGCCTCGCCGTCGCCCTTATCGCCCCGAATCTTCCTCGGCACCGCGAGCAAGGTCGACCGCGTCTTCGTGTCCCACCACACGCTCGTGTCCCAGGCCATGCCGTCCACGGTCGCGCGCACGGGCGTGCGGCCCCACCCTTCGCTTGGCGGCGGCGCATGCCGCGGCGGCACGATCACGAAGTGCCATGCGGCGGGCCCACTCCAGCGGACGAGCCTCGCGCGGAAGGCAGGCACTCCGAAGCGCGATCCTCAGGGGATCGCATTCTCCACGGGCGGGAGCGAGGCCAGGTAAACCCACAGGGCTTCCATTTCTACCGCCGTCATGTTGTTCGCGTAGGGCTGGACCAAGGTCATGGGCATCCTGAGCGGGGTGCCGTCAGGGCGGACGCCCTCGAGCATCGCTTTCCTGAAATCCTCGTAAGTCCACCCCTCGAGGCCCGTGGCGTGCAAGGTGAGGTTGCGGGCCGGGGGCCACTTGGGATCGCCGCCCACGATGGGGCCGCCGGCGAGGTTCGCCCCGTGGCAACCCGTGCAGGTGCCGGCCAGATGCGCGCCGAAGGTCGAGTCGGCCAGGGCGGCCGGGGGGTACTTGGGATGAGGCCGGTCGTGCGACTCGATGCGTTCCGCCGAGGGAACGAGCTTCCCGGTGGCCAGGAGGATTTTCCCCAAGGGGCCGAACGCGGGGGGAGGCACTTCGTTATCGACGGGCGGTCGGGACTGGATGTAGGCGATGATGTCGGAGAGCTCCTGGTCCGACATCTTCTGGAAATCCTCCGAGGGCATCACGGCCGCGCGGCCGTCGGGCAGCACGCCGTGGCGGACGATGCGGTCCCAGTCTTTCGCGGTGTAGTCCAGCACGCGGCTGCCCTTGCCCCGGGTGATGTTGGGCCCGAGCAACCGGCCCAGCGGAAAGGCGTCCACCATCACGCCGCCGCCCAGGTTCGCGCCGTGGCACTCGGTGCAGGCGTAGCGCGCCGTCACAAGGTGACGGCCGCGCTCGATGGCCTGCGCCCAAGCGGCGCTGTCGTTTGCGGCGATGTTTCCCTCGACGGCGGGGAAGGGAATCGGAAAGCCTTTCGAGGGCACCTCGTAGACGACATCCAGCTTTTCCTTGGCGGCGGAGGAAGCCCACGCGAGCGTGCCGGTGATCGCGAAGGCGAGGATGAGCACGATGGCCGCGAGGATTTTCAGAAAGAGCTTCATGACTACTCCGCTCGAGAGTGGGAGCAACAACAGTAGTATCATTCACGCTTGAATTTGAACATCTTCGGATTCCCGTTGAAACGGGGAAAAATCCGGGTTACGTTTTTTCGAAGGTCGCCGAACCCGTGAAGCTGACCATCCACTGGATTCCGTGCTTGTCCGTGCACATGCCGAAGAGCTCGGCCCAGTCGGTTTTTTCCAGCGGCATTTCCACCTTGCCGCCCGCCGAAAGTCCCGCGAAGACGCGGCGCGCCTCCCCGGCATCGTCCATCTCGAGGGCGATGTAGACGTTGTTTCCGGGAGTCACCGGGGGCTGTCCCGCCGAGGGAACGACATCCGTCCCCATGAGCATGTTTTCTCCGCAAAGCGGGACGGCCATGTGGGCGACCTTGTCGAGATCGGCGCCCTTTATCCCCATCGCCTCGCCGCCCATGTCGCGGTAACGCAGGATGCCGAAGGGCTCGGTGCCGAAGACCTTGCCGTAATATGCGAAGGCCTCCTCGGTGTTGCCGGGGAGGTTGACGTAGGGGTTGACGGCTTTCATGCGGGACTCCGGGTTTGTGGTGAAGTGCCTTGGGCGATGGATGCTTTCCTTCAAGGCCCCGGACGCGCCGAAGCCTCGTGCCTCATGCGCATGTACACGCCGCCGCGCTCCAGCTCGTCGAGCATTTGCGCGAGCCGCCTCGCCTGCGTGGCCGGCGTTTTGGCGTTGGCGATCCAGCCGAGGTAGTCGTTTTGCTGGTAGGGCGGCCGGGCGCGGTACGCCGCCGTGAGGCCGCGCGCGGCCAAAGCTTTTTTGACGAGCCCCGGCATGGGGTGGCGCTCCCGCCTTGCGCGAGCCGCGGAGGCGGCCCGCACCGATTCGGCGTGCCCCCGCAGGACTTTCCGGATGAGCGGATAGGGCATGGGAGCATCGAGCGGGAACTTCAGGTTTCCCTTCGGCCCGGCATACGGCGCGGCTTCGGCGACCAAGGAAGCCTCGCCCCGAACGGGGGGGTAAAGCCCCACGTGATCCTTGAAGGCCGCGAAATACGCGACGACCTTTCCGTCCAGGAACACTGAAGGCATGCCGTAGCTGAGCTTCTCCACCGCGCCGGGCGCGGCCTTGCGGGCCAGGGCGCGAATCTTTTTCAGGGCGACGCGCGCCTTGCCCGGCACGGATTCGAGATAAGCGTCGACCGGGGACCGCGGAGCCGCGCGCTTCATTTCGTCTCCTTGCCCGGACGGGCCAGGGCTGTGAGGATCTGGCCCAGATGATGCGCGTTGTGCGCGGCGATTTTATCGAACTCGTCCTTGAGCGTCCGCAGGCCGGTTTCGCTGTGGATGAACTCGAGATGTCCGCCGGCCGCATAGTGCGCCCGCGCCTCGTGGATCACGCCGTTGCGCACCGACGCATAGATATCCCGGGACAGCGAGAGCGGGCGCGCGTCATAGTCGAGCTTCGCGCACCAAGCGTCCTGGTCGAAGGCCCAGATCACGCCCCTCGGCTCGCTGATCACTCGCCGCACGCGGTCGTAGAGGATGGTCTCCGCGTCGGCAAGGTGATGCAGGAGCCTTCTCGCGCTCCATTTCCCCGGCGCATAGGTTTTTTCGAGCTCGGCCTCGGGAAGGCCGAAAAGCGGAAGCGTCTCCGTCCGCGTGCGCTCCAGCGCGTCGAGGATATCCATTTGTTCTCCCGGGCCGGGTTTGCGACTTGAATTTATTCATGCAGGGGAAGGTTCCACGCCGGCCGGAGGGAAACGGCTAGGCCGCGAGCCGTTGGACGATGTCCACCCCGATCCCGTTGGGGTCGAGGATGGCGAAATGCCGGTCCCCCCAAGGTTCGTCCCGGAGCTCGACCTCGACAGGCACCCCGAGCGCGCGAATGCGCGCATACTCGGCCTCGGCATCGTCGACGTCGAGGGTGATCCATGCCCCCTTCCCCGCGTATTCTCCCCGAAAAACGGGCGCTTGGAATTCGAGGCCCGGTTGCATGAAGCCCAGTTCGCTTTCCCCAAGGCGGAGCAGAACGAACCAGTCGTTGTCCCCCTCGTAAACCACCGCGCATTCCAGCACGCGGGTGTAGAAGTCGCGCGACTCGCGCACCTTGTCGGTGATGAATCCGGCCCAGAGTTTCTTGAGTTTCATGCCGCGTCCTTTCCTGCGATCCAGTCGATTCCCCGGATGCCATGCGCATGCAGGCGTTCGATGAGCTGGGCGGTGTGATGTTGCGTGTGGCGAATCGAATGCACGTGGAGCTCGAAACGACGAAACGGATACCATTCGAATCCGCAAGCATCCTCGAGCGGCAAGGACGCGACGGCGTACGGGATTTCCTGCAGCAGTTGGTCCAGGAAACCGACCAACTCTTCGTGCGTGTGGCATCCCGCCACCTCCGCGGCGCCATCCGTCTCCCAGGATCCTCCCAGGCTTTCGGCGCCTTCGATGGCGCCCGGCCACGGCGTGTACGCCTCCGGGGACGCTCCCAGGTAAAAGCGGACGGCCCAAAGCGCATGGTACGCGAGTCTCCATGTCCGGTTCTCGTGCCGCGGGTCGTCCCAGAGTTCGCTGGGCGTCCTGAGAATGGCGGCGCGCAGCATTTCGAGCGCTCCGGTGTACTGGGACACGATGGTCGCAGTGAGGGTCCGGGGATTCATGCGGCCTCCGGGATCGATCCGAGGTTTGGGTTCGATCGCGTGGCGGTTCCGGATCGTGCGAGGTCGATCCATGCGGCCAGCTCCCCGGGCCGCGACAGCATCGCGAGATGCCCCGCGTCCAGTTCGCGCGTCCGCGAGACCCCGAGCCGCTTCGCGATGGCGCGCTGCAGCGTCGGGGGAACGCTGCGGTCGCGCGTCAGAAGGATCACGCTTGTCGGGAGGCCATCCGGAAGCGCGGGCGCGGGGGTCAGGTACAGCCCCGGCCATTCCGCCGCGTAGCGGTTCACGACTTCGTCGACATCTTCCGGCGAAAGGTCGTCGCACAATTCGGACCGGATCATGGCCGGGGAAGGCCTGAGCCCCTTGGGGTTCAGGCGGAACAACAGCGGCAGCACAAGCCTCGCGGGAAACCCCAGGGTCTGCGCGAAGGTGCGGCCGGGCGCCGGAACGACGGCGGCTACCAGCACGAGATGTTTCAGGCGCGTTCCCAGCCGTAATGCCAGCGGGGCCGCCAGCACGCCCGAAAGGGAATGCAGGACGAGAACCACGTCGCCGATGCCCGCGCCGTCCAGTCGCGCCACGATCGCATCGGCGCAGGTTTCAGGCGTCGCGCCGGCCCGGCGTCCCGGGTATTCCGGAGCGAACGCGGGCCCGCGCAGATGCGCGATCACGCGGCCCCAGATCCATGAGCCCGCCCCCGCGCCATGGAGCAGAACCGTCATGGTGGCGCTCGATGTTTCCATGATTCCCTCGTCGTCGCGGCGGAGAATTCCGGACCGCTGCAGACAAGGGTAGGTCGCCCCCCCTGACAGCCCGTGTCAGGAGTCTTGCATGCGCGCGAACCAGTCCGGGGCGATCACGCGCATTTCGGCCTCCCACCTCGCCGCCAGCACGCGCCGGGGCGTTCTGTATGGCTTCGGGGAGACCTCGGCCTCGAGGATGCGATCGGTGCGAAAGTGACGGAAAGCCCTGCGCAAGAGGCACCAGCCCACGACGGTTTGCCGGTCCTCGTGGAAACCCACCTGCACGGGCCAGATATCGCGGTCGGTGATGTCGCCGTGCGCGTCCTCGTACCGGATTTCCAGCGTGCGCTCCTCCGTCATGGCGCGGCGGACAAGGCCGAGATGTTCCGGGGGCCTGAAACCGGAGGGGAAGTAAACCGGCCACAGCCCGATGTCGTCGATCTGCGCGCGCAGGTCCGAGGGAGCCGCCGCGGCGATCTTCCCGATCGCGTTCTGCGCGGCGTCCGAGAGACCTTCGTCGGGTTGCGTCTTGACCCAGCGCGCGCCCAGCACCAAGGCCTCGAGTTCCTCGCGCGTGAACATCAGCGGCGGCAGGAAATACCCGGGACGGAGGATGTAGCCCACGCCCGCCTCGCCCTCCACCGGAGCGCCCAGGTCCTTGAGCGCCTGGATGTCGCGATAGAGCGTGCGCACCGAGACCTTGAGGTCCGCCGCGAGGCGCGCGGCCGGAACGGCCTTGCGACCGCGCCGCAGCGCATCCATGATGGCGAAGAGTCGGCGGCTTTGTTCCATGTCAGGGTCGCGCGCGCGACTTGAACGCGAGCCCGGCCGCCGCGAGCGCGCTTCGCAGCGCGGGCAGGCTGGCCGGCCCCATGCCGTGCAGCGCGAGGATTTCCTTCTCGCTTTTGGCCGCCAGCTTCTTGAGGGTGGTGATCCCCTCGTGCTCCAGGGCGCGCCGCGCGGGCGCGCTCAGCGCCGCGAGGAATCCGCCGGCTGGCTTGCGCGCGGCCTCGCAACGCGGGCATGTGGGACAGTCCGAACTCTTGTGGTAGCGGTGGCCGTTCTTGCAGGTGCGAAGCGTTCCGGCGGGCATGCCCCGAAGTCTAGGAAGGTCCCAGGTCGCCGTCACCTCGCGGGCGGGGCCGCTTGGGCGCTTCATGCGGCTCCGGCCGAAAACCCGGCGCGCGCGCCGCCGCTATTCAGGCAACCGCGTATACCCCGTGCCCGGGCAAGTGATCGAGAAGTCGGGGTCGAGGATGGCCGTCTGGCTGTAGGCAAGCCCTTCTCCGTCGTGCGTGAAAACGCCGGTGCCGGGTAGGCCCCCGATCGTTTGCTCGGGCACCACGATGGTGTTCGCGCCTTGGAGGGTTCCCGTCACCGTGTCGGGGAGCCAATGCTGGGCGTGGAGCACGATCGAGAAATCGTCGCTTCCCGTTCCCGCGCGGATCTTCATGGTGTCGGGGAGGACGTTTCCCGGACAGCCGAACATTCCCACCCATGTGCCGATGAACTTGAGGCGCAACTGCGCGCCGGAGGCGGAATCCGCCAGGGAGTCTTCGGCGGCGGGGGGGTCGGAGTCTTTCACCACCGGCCCGGCGGGCGAAGACTCCTCGTTGCAGCCGAGCGCGAGGATGGAGGCAAAGGCGAGGACGAGGACGAAGGCAAGCGTTCGCGGGCGAGGGTTGGCGAGCGGATTCATGAGGGTCTCCTTATTTCGAATTCGCGTCGTCATGAATTCTACGGAAAGGCTACATCCGTTTTCGGGGCGCCCCGCTATCCGCTCTTGAAATTCCGCTCTGGAATCCAGAGCGGCGACGGGCGCCCGTGGGACTCAGGCCGCCGCGACCTTGCAAGGCGCCAGTTCCTTGCCCCGCTTCACGAAATCCGAGTCGAAGGTCCTGAGGACGCCGAGATGCCCGCTGCTCGCCAGGTGCATGGCGTCGGCGAAGTCCATGCCTCCCTCGTGCCACTCGAGCACGCGCGCGATCTTTCCGGGATCGGCGAGGGTCACGTTCTTGAGGCCGAGGATCGCCTGAAAGGCCCGCAGCACCTCCGCGCGTGACAGCTTGTAAAGGCCGCGAAGCACCCATTCGGTTTCGAGAAGGACGGAATCCGGAATGAAAACGACCTCGGTTTCCAGGATCGCGCGGGCCGCCCGATATTGCGGTTCATGGTCGCGCATCAGGAAGCGCGCCAGGATGTTGGTGTCAACGCCGACCGGCATCCATCGCCTCCCGGATCG
>CBFGVC010000076.1:0-9319 GCA_965652255.1 uncultured Fibrobacteria bacterium
CCGCATTTCCCTCAGAACCCGTGAAAGCCGTACTGCGAAAGGAACTCCGGGGTGAGGTCCGAGCGCTTGCGGCCCGCCACCGCGAAGTAGTACAGCGGCTTGCCCTCCACCGAGAGCCGGTGCGCGTAGCGGTCGAGGTGGTGCAGGTCGAGGAACTCGGAGAAGAGCAGCTCGCGCATCAGCATCGAGAACCCCGAGGTGTCGCTCTTGTGCAGGAAGACGTCCTTGATGTTGAGCGCGACCCAGCCGCCGGGTCGAACCAGGTTGAAGGCCTCGATGAAGGCGTGGGGCGGAATGTCGCCGAACCCCAGCGCGGCCACCGTGACGAGGCAGTCGAAGGACCACGACTGAAGTTCGGCGCGGGTGTCGGGCGAGAGGTTGCACAAATCCTCGACATAGTAGGCGTCGTACATGCCGGGTCGGTCCCGCTCGGCCGCGGCGCGCGCCTCGGGGATGATGTCGACGCCCACGAGGCGCGCCACGCCGTGCTTCTTCAGCGATTCGCCCATCATCCCGTTCCCCGCGCCCAGGTCGAGCACGCGCAGTTCGCTGGGATTCTCGCGCGCCTGGTGCACGGCGGCATGCAGGATCTCCGCCACCTTGCCGGGCGACTTGCACTTGAGCCGGTCGTAGAAGAGCTGCTCGTAGAGGCCCGGGCGGCGATAGATGTCAGCGTAGTCGTGGAGGCGCATCTCGTGCCTCTCGCCGTTCTCGGTGAGGTAGAACCAGGCTTCGTCCTGGGCGAGGCTTTGGGCGTCGAGGGGCGGAAAATGAAGATGGTGCCGCTGCATGCGGGCGCTCCTTTCGCTTGCGGGGGAGCCGCGCCAATTTCCGATGCGGGGCGCGGCGTTTCCGGGGTTTCGATGGCGTCGCAATGCCGACGCGCGAAATTTCCGGGGGTTTTCAGTATAGCTCAGGATCGGAATCGATTCAAATCTTGTTTGCGGAGGATTTTACCGATCGGCGATTTTGGGACGTGGGGGCCACGTTGATGGAGAAGGTTTGTTCGGGGATGCGCTGCGGTCCATATTGCCGTCGGACGCTTCGACAGGCTCAGCGACCGACGCAAAAACTCCCCGCTTCCCGCACCGCCCGCTCCCACTCGTCCTTGAACGGATACAGGTCCATCGTGATGTCGCCGGAATACCCGATCTCCCGAAGAACGTCGAACAGCGAACGGAAATCGATATCGCCCTCCCCGAACATCAGATGACGATGAACCCCCCCCTTGATGTCCTCCAGGTGCAGGTTCGACACGTATTTCCCGAGCAAGCGGACCGCCGCCGAAGGATCTTCCCCCGCCACCGCCCCGTGCCCCACGTCGTAGTTCGCGAACACCTGGCCATCGTGCGCGCGGCACAAGGCCAAAAGCTGGTCGGCGCGGCGGATCACGTGCTCCGGCTCCTGCTCGATCGCCACCTTCACGCTTTTCGGCCGCGCCGCCACGATGCGGGCCAGCGAATCGGCAAAGAGTTTTTCCTGCGCGGCGAAGTCGCCGTCGCGCTCCGGGAGGCCCGTCGTCACCGTCAGGAAGGGGCTTCCCAGCGCCTCCGCCACGCGGAAAGCGCGGATCGCAGCGTCCACCCGCCGCAAGCGGCCGGCCGGGTCGAGCGACGAGAGGCCCGGCGCATGCGCCACGGGCCCGAGGAGAAAAGGATTCCCGAGCTGCACGTTGCGCACGCGCAACCCGCGGGTCTCGAGCTCGGTCCGGTAGCCGATCCAGTACGAGGCGTCGCTCGCGCGCGCGAGCTCGTCGGGACGCAGCGCCACCTCCACGCCCCGGAAGGGCGAAGGCAAAAGGGCCTCGGCGATTTGGGAAGGGGAGAAGCGGTCGGGCAGCGAGGCGGTGCTATAGCAGAGCATCGCGGTGTTCCGTGAGGGCCTCGCGCAGCGCCTCCTCGGGCACCGGGGTCAGCACCGTCTCGCCGCGCGGCCCCTTGTGCCTGTGCGGGCGGCCCACCGCGTCCATCAGGATGAAGGCCAGCCCTTGGTCGCGCTTCTTGTTGTCGCGGCGCGCGCCCTGCAGGATCTGCCCAACCGAGATGTCGGCGGGAATCGCGGGCACGCCGCGCAAAAGGCCGAGCAGCTCGCGCTGGCGCGCGTGCTCGGCGTCGGGAAGGATGCCGAGCATGTTGGCGATGCGTCCCGCCACCATCATGCCGTGGTACACGGCCTCGCCGTGCAGCACGCGGCCCTGCGAGAGGTACTCCACCGCGTGGCCCACGGTGTGCCCGTACTCGAGCACGAGGCCGTAGTCGCGCTCGGTGGGGTCGAGGCGCGCGATCTCGAACTTCTGCTCGAGGCTGAGCGCCAGCACGCGGCGCAACGTGGCCGGATCGAGCGCGTCGCCCTCGCGGAAGGTGGCGAGCGCGCTGTCGTAATGCGCGCCGCCCAAAAGGATCGCGTTCTTGGCGTACTCGACCAGCGCCGCGCGGACCTGGCGCGGCGTCTCGCTGGCGAAAAAGCGCGGGTCGCAGATCGCGGCCGCGGGCGTGGCGAACAGGCCGAGGCGGTTCTTGCCGCCGCCGAAGTTGATCCCCTGCTTGTTGGAGACGATCACGTCGCTCTGGGCCATGAGAGTGGTCGGCACGTGCACGAAGCGGATGCCGCGGTAGATGAGCCCGGCCGCGAGGCCGCCCACGTTGAGCACCACGCCGCCGCCGAAGGTCACCACCACCGAGGAGCGCGTCGCGCCGCGGTCGAAGAGCTCGGCGCAGAGCGCCTCGAGGTTCGCGAGCTTCTTCTCGTTCTCGCCCTCGGGGATGAGGATGACCTCGGGGGCCGCGGAGGCGGCCGAGGTCCCGAGGATTTGCACCAGAAGCGCGCCGTACAGGTCGAAGACGTGCGGGTCCGACACGACGAACACGCGGTCGGGCGCGAGGCCGCGCAGGATCTCCGGCAGCTTCTCGAGCGCCCCGTCGCCGAAATGAATGGGCATGCCGCCCGTCAGCGGCGAGACGCGCGTTTCGACGGGCATCGTCGCGGGCGCGGACGACTCCTTGCGGCCCCGCTTGGAATCGGGCAGGGAGGATTTTTGAAGCACCATGGTTTTGTTCCGTCGGGTAGGATTCCGTCCCGTGAGCGGCGGGCCGGATGTAACCGACCATGTTAGATTAAGATACCCCGAAAGCCGGTTTCCGGGGGCTGAATTCTCCTCGAAAAACCGCCTAACCCTTGAAAAAACACCGCCTTACATATTGCTCCAACGTCCACCCCCTGCAAAACGAGGCGGTCTGGCGCGAAAAAATCGGCTTTTTCGGCCCCAAAATGGCCGGGCTGACCGGCAAGCGCCCGTTTTCCATGGGCCTTTGGTTCAACGAGGGGGTGCTCTCCGAGGTCCTGTCCCGGTCCGGTGAACTTCGCGATCGGCTCGCCTCCTGGGGGGTGGGAACCTTCACGTTCAACGCCTTTCCTTACGGGGATTTTCATCAGCCCGTCGTGAAGCGCGCGGTGTACCTGCCCGACTGGACCGATCCCGCGCGCCTCGAGTACACCAAGCGCTGCGCCGAGCTGATGGCCGTCCTTCTTCCCGGGGACGAGGAGTACGGGTCGATCTCGACGCTGCCGCTCGGCTGGCGCGAGGAGTGGACGCCGGAGCATTCGCAAAAGGCCGCCGAAGCGCTTTGCGACCTCGCGCTGTTCCTGCGCGACCTGAAGGCGCGCACGGGCCGCCATGTCGCGCTGGCCATCGAGCCGGAGCCCGGCTGCGTGCTCGAGCGCACGCCTCAGGTCATCGCCTTCTGGAACGAGGTGCTGCGCCCCGCGGCGTCGTGCGACGCGATGACGGCCGTCGAGGAGCACATCGGGCTTTGCTACGACACCTGCCACCAGGCGGTGCAGTTCGAGGACGCGGAGGAGGCGCTGGCCGCCCTGGCGGCGGCGGAGATTCCCATCCGCAAGATGCAGCTCTCCAGCGCGCTGGAGTTTCCGCCCGATCCCGATCGCTCCTCGCGCGCCGCGCGCGAGGCCTTCGTCGAGCCGAAGTTCCTGCACCAGACGCGAGTGAAGACGCCGGAGGGAATCTTCGAGATCGACGACCTCCCGCAGGCCTTGAACGCGGGAGAAGGCCTCTTCGCTTTTCCCTGGCGCGTGCACTACCACGTGCCCGTGCACGCCGACGCGCTGCTTGGCGGCGCGATCCGCACCACGCGCGGCGAGATGCTCAAGGCGCTCCGCTACGCGCTGAAGCACGACCTCTGCGCCCACTTCGAGGTGGAGACGTACACATGGGGCGTCCTGCCGGAGGAACACAGGCCGAAGGACGACGAGCAGCTGGCCCGGGCGATCGCGAAGGAGCTGGAGTTCGTGAAGGATTCAGCGCCGGGAATTTTTAGCTAACGCGCCATCACAGCATCACAACATCACAGCAATAAAACGTGGGAACCGAAAATCCGATCTATGCTGCCCTGTCATCCCGTGCTAGTTGCTGTGATGTTGTGATGCTGTGATGTCAATAGGAGCCATTATGACCTCGACGAATCTTCGTCCCACCGCCGTGCTGAACGTCGTCGGGCTCACGCCCTCGCTCATCGGCAAGCACACGCCCCGCATCGCGGCCTTCCGCGACCGCCACGCGCAGGCGCGCCTGCGCGAGCCGTTCCCCGCGCTCACCTGCTCCAGCCAGGCGACCATGCTCACCGGCCTTTCGCCCACGGATCACGGGATCGTCGGAAACGGGTGGTACTTCAAGGACCTCGCCGAGCACGGCTTCTGGAAGCAGAACAACGGCCTCGTCCGCGGCGAGAAGGTCTATGAGACCCTGCGGAAGCGGCATCCGGAATTCACCTGCGCGAAGATGTTCTGGTGGTACAACATGTATGCCCCCGTGGATTGGTCGGCCACGCCGCGCCCGCATTACCCCGCCGACGGCCGGAAGGTCTTCGACATCTATACCGGTCCCATGGAGCTGCGCGACGCGCTGGTGAACGAGCTGGGCCCTTTCCCGTTCCCCGCGTTTTGGGGGCCCGCCGCGGGCATCAAGTCGTCGCAGTGGATCGCCGCGAGCGCGAAGTGGGTGCAGGAATACAAGCGCCCCACGCTCAACCTCGTGTACCTGCCCCACCTCGACTACTGCCTCCAGAAGCACGGCCCGGATTCTCCCCGCGTGGCCGCCGAATTGCGCGCCGTCGACGCCGTCGTGGGCGACCTCATCGCGTTCTTCGAGAAGCAGGGAGTGCGCGTGCTGATCGTCTCCGAATACGGCATCACCAAGGTGACGCGCCAAACGCACCCAAACCGCATCCTGCGTCGCGCCGGGTTGCTCGAGGTGCGCCCCAGCCTGACGTGGGAAATGCTCGACGCCGGCGCGAGCCGCGCCTTCGCCATCGCCGACCACCAGATCTGCCACGTGTATGTCAACGACAAGTCGAAGTTGAACGAGGTGGTTTCGTTGTTCGAAAAGGAACCGGGCCAGCGTCGCGTGATCCACGGCGAGGACCGCGCGCGCTTCGGTCTCGACAACGACCGCGCGGGCGACGTGATCCTGATGGCCGAGCCCGACAACTGGTACACGTATTATTACTGGGAGGACGACGCCAAGGCTCCCGACTTCGCGCGCTGCGTCGACATCCATCGCAAGCCGGGCTACGACCCGTGCGAGTTGTTCCTCGATCCCGCCAAGCCCTTGGCGAAGGCGACCATCGCGGCCTCGCTTCTCAAGAAGAAGCTGGGCCTCCGATACTACATGGACGTCATTCCCCTCGACGCCTCGCTGGTCAAGGGCTCGCACGGCACCCCGGCGGACGATCCCGCCGAGGCCCCCCTCATCATCGGCGACAAGTCCCTGTGGGAGCCGGCGTCGGCGGAGATTCCCATGGCGGCGGTGCGGGACGTGATCCTGCGGGCCGTTGAGGCGTAAGGGCGAGCCATGGATCGCCCTTACCGTCCCGTCCCGCCCGCCGTCCATGAAAACGTTGTTTTTGGGTCAGCCCTGAAGGGGCCTGTCAGGAATTAAATTTGCCTGTTGCCTTTTTTGAGGCCTTCAGGAGTCCGTTTGCAAAGCCTGTCCGATTTCCTCGCCTCGGCCCCCAAGCCCCATCTGGCGAAGCTTTACCGTCGCGAGAACCCCGACGCAGGGCTCGTGGCGGCCTCGAAGGTCTCGGAGGCCGTGCTCGCGAGCGCCCTCGACCCGGAGCGACTCGACACCGTCCTGAACGACCTGGAACCCGGCGGCCGTCGATTGCTGCTGGCCGTGTATGCCTCCGAAGAACGCGGCATGCTCGAATCGGAGCTGGTGCGGGGCTGCGAGGAGGGCGCGGGAGAGGCGGGCTATTGGCTCGGCGCCCTCGAATACGAACTGCTGGCGTTGCGCCGCGAGGGCGAGCACCGCAGCTACCACGGTTTCCGCGAATTGGCGCCCCTGCTTTTGCCGCGGCTTTTGGGCGAGTTCCTGCCTGCGGCCCAAATCCCCCCGCATACGGCGTGGATCTCCAACGTCCCGCACGTCGCCTCGCATTTCTGTCACTTCCTCGCCCGCGCGGCGCGCGGCGAACTGCGCCTCACCCAAAGCGGCGAGCTGCATCGCAAGTGCCTGCAGGACCTGGCGCGATCCTTCGCCTCGGGCGCGGGGCTTTCTTCGGCGGCGGGGGAGGAAGAAGCGATCCTCCTCCATCGCTTCGCCGTCGACTCGGAGCTGGTGCTCGATGACGACGGCACGCTCAGGCCCGCGCCGCCGGCTTCCGAGCTTCTCGAGGACGGGAACGCCGGGTTCGCCGCGCGCCTGCGCGGCTGGTGGCTGCACCGGCGCGCCCGGGGCCTCGGCCGCACGCTCGAGGCGCTCGGGGCGCGCGAGGAGGGCGGGAGCGCGTTCGGCGCGTCGGCGCTCGCGCCTTTCCTCGCGGTTTATGAAGGCTGGGACAAGGCGCGCGCCAAGGCGCCCGCCGAGCTCTCCACATGGGAGAACCTGCCGCGTCTCTTGCGCGAGTTGTGGATCCTGGGCGGCATCGAGTTCGCGATGCACCGCGGGCGCGTCCGCTGGGCGCGGACGCCGGCTCCGGCCGATGCGGGCTTGCCCGAGGAGCAAGGGATCGGCGCGCGCGGCCTGCCCAACTTCGAGGCGCTCGTCCCGGGAAGCGTGCCGCTGAACCGGCTGTTCCAGGTCGAACTTTTGGCCGCGCGCGAGAACGACGAGCGCGTGATCCGCTACCGCTTCAGCAAGGACTCGGTGGTGGCCGGGCTGCGCGCGGGCCTGGGCCTCGAGCTGCTCGAGGAAGTCGCGGGCTGGCTCGGCTTCGAGGCGCCCGCGCGGCGCGTCCTGGCGGAGTGGGCCGCCACCTACGCTTCCGCCTCGTTTTGCGAGCTCTTCGTGCTCCGCGTCACCGACGCGGCGCGCTTCGCCGACCTCGAGGCTTTTCCGCGCTTCATGGACCTCGTGACGGAAGTTATTCCCGGTTACGGTTTCGTGCTGCCGCGCCAGGCGCGCGAGCGGGCGCGCGAGCTTTTGCGCGCCTTCGACCTGCAACCCGGCGACGAGTCGGAGTCGCGGGGCGCGGCCAAGCGGCCCGTCTTCGGCGAAAGCGTGGACGCGACCTGGAGTCTTCCCGCCTTCCCGCACGGAGAGGCCGCCTACCGGCACGTGGCCCCGGTCCGCAAGGAGGGGCGTTCCGCCCGCGAGGAGGGCGCGGGCCGCGGCGAGACCCCCGCGCGCCGCCTGCGCGACCTCGAGGGGGCCATCGCCGCGCAGCGGGTGGTGGAGTTCACCTACGGCAACGGCACCGCGCGCGTGCGCGCGCAGCCGCTGCACGTGCTGCGAAACCGCGATCCCATGAAGCTGATCGCCGTGGACCTCGCCTCGGGGCACCGCAACGAATACGAGCTCGACCGCATGCTGGCGCTGCGGGTGGGGGAGATGGCGTGATTCAATTACGAATTACGAATTACGAGTCAGGAATGCGGAGGCTCCTTGCCGCTCGCCTGAAACCCGTTGAGCTTTCCGAATCGGGGATTCGGGCTGATTGCGTTCAATTCGTAATTCGTAATTCGAAATTCGTAATTTCCGAAGATATCGCCATCGAAGGAGTGCTTGAGTGAAGCTCTACCTCGCCTCTCCCCGGGGATTCTGCGCGGGCGTGCACCGCGCCATCCTCATCGTCGAGAAGGCCCTCGAGAAGTTCGGGGCGCCGGTGTACGTGCGCCATGAGATCGTGCACAACAAGTTCGTGGTCGAGCGCCTGCGCGAGAAGGGCGCCGTGTTCGTGAAGGAGCTCGACGAGGTCCCCTCGGGAGCCGTGGCGATCTTCAGCGCGCACGGGGTTCCGGTGGCGGTGCACAAGGACGCCGAGGCGCGCGAGCTGGTCACGGTGGATGCCACCTGTCCGCTGGTGAAGAAGGTCCATTCCTCGGTCCAACGCCATCACAAGGTCGAGCGCAAGATCCTGCTGATCGGGCACAAGGGCCACCCGGAGGTGGTCGGCACCATGGGCCAGCTCGGTCCGGGCGAGATCGTCCTCGTCGAGACTCCGGAGGACGCCGCGCGGCTGCCCGACTTCGGCGACGCGGAGCTCGCCTACACCACGCAGACCACGCTCTCGATCGGCGAGACCCGCGGCATCATCGAGGCGCTCAAGAAGCGTTTCCCCCACATCAAGGGACCCGAGAAGGGCGACCTTTGCTACGCCACCACCAACCGCCAAAGCGCCGTGGAGCGCATGGCGGCGCTGGTGGACGTCCTGCTGGTGATCGGATCGAAGAACAGCTCCAACAGCAATCGGCTGCGCGAGCTCGGCGAGCAGCTCGGCAAACCCTCCTACCTCATCGACGGGCCCGACGACCTCAGGCCCGAGTGGTTCGAGGGCGTCTCCAGCGTGGGCATTTCCTCCGGAGCTTCCGCGCCCGAGGATCTCGTGCAGGCCGTGGTGCGTCGCATCCAGGAGAATTTCCCCGGCACGACGGCCGAGGACTATGTGATCCTGGAGGAAAACGTCCGGTTTTCGCTTCCGGAGGTTTTGGCGGGGGTGTAGGGGCAAAGGATCATTTGCCCTTACACCCCCAGGTTTCTATTCGGCGCGGGCCGGGGCGAACAGTGCGAATGGGATTCGCCCTTGCCTTCTTACCATCAAGCCCCCTTGAATCCGGCTTTTTTCGTCTGTTTTCCCCGCCGTCACCTTCCACGCCCTACCCCCGGCAAGGGATAGCCTCCGAGGGAACCCCCCTAAGTCTTTGATTTCCAATGCCCTTTTTCTAGGTTTTCCCTCCCATTTCGGCCCCGCCGTGGGCGGTCGCCAGGCATTCGAGGTCATCATGAGCCGCACGTGTGAAATCACCGGAAAGAAGCGCCAGTCGGGCATGCAGGTTTCGCACGCCATGAACCACACCCGCAAGT
>CBFGVC010000077.1:0-9305 GCA_965652255.1 uncultured Fibrobacteria bacterium
CGAGTTACGAATTACGAGTTACGAATTACGAGTTACGAATTACGAGTTACGAATTCAGGGGGGCCAGCCAAGGGACAGGATCGTATGCCCTTTCGTCTTCCCGGTCTCCGTGCGAAAAACACGATGGCGGTCGCTCACGGCTCGCAATGGCAAGTCAGGGGTAATCTTTCCTTTATCCGCGTTCAGTGTTCCTGTGCTCAATTCGTAACTCGTAATTCGTAACTCGTAATTCTCTCGTTCCTCATCTCTCTCCGCCTCAAGCCTTTGTTTTGAGTTTCTGCCCCTTCCACGTGAACCTGCCGAAGCTTCCAACGGTGACGGCGCCGATCCACAGCGGAATATGCAGGGCCGCGGCGAGGGGGAAAAAGCGCATGAGCGGCGAGAGCCCGAACAGCGCCAGGCCCTTGCGCATCACGGCGAAGTCGGAGGCGGTCTTGACCGCGAATCCCGCGAGGCCCAAAAGCCCCAAGGTCCCGTCGCCCACGTGGAAAAGTCCCGCGAGCAGAAGCGCCGCGATCGCGGCGTAAAAGGAGACGATCAAGGTCAGGAAGGCCACCTGCGCGGGACGGTAGTGCAGGCACTTGCCCGCCCAGCGCTTGCGCTGCTCCCAGAACTCGCCCCAGGTTCCCGGCGGCTCGGTGCGCATCAAGGCGCGCGGATTGGTGCAGTAGCGCACGGACCATTTGCCCGTGGCGTGGATGGCCTGCAGGGTGAAATCGTCGTCGCCGCTCACCAGTCCGTGATGGAGCGCGTAGCCTCCCGCCTCCTCGAAGGCGCGGCGGCGGTAGGCGAGGTTGTTGGCGTTTCCGATCACCGGGAATCCCAGGCCGATGAGGCCCGCGGCGGTGATGCTGAAGGAGACGAACTCCAGCGCGCGCGTGCCCGCGGCGATGTCGAATCCCCCGGCGGGCTCGGCGTGCGCCGTGAGCCCGAGCGTCATGCCCACCTCGGGCCGAAAGCCCTCGGAGAGGGCCGGGAGCCATTGCGGCCCCATCACGCAATCGGCGTCGGTGATGGCGATCCACTCGCCGCGCGCGACCTCGAGGCCGCTGGCGAGCGCGTGTTTCTTGGGGCTCAAGCCCGGCGGCAGCTCGTTCACCGTGACCGCTTCCACAAGCCCGGGATGCCGCGCGACGTATTCGCGCAGCACCGCGCCGGTGCGATCGGTCGACCGGTCGTTCGCCACCACGATCTGCAGCCGGTCGCGCGGCCATTCCTGCGCCAACAGCGCGTCGAGCACGCGCGGGAGGTTCGCCTCCTCGTCGCGCGCGGCGATCAGGACGGTCACGAAAGGTTTTCCCGCGTCCCCGGGGGACGGGGTCTCGCCGCCATGGGATTTCCTCAGCCGCACCAGCCCGCGCGCGAGCCGGTGGCCCAGCAGCGCATAGCCCGCGCAGGCGAGCAGGAAGGCGAGGGTGAACATGGAGGGAGAAGGTACTCACTCCATGCGGAACTTGCGTGGAATCAGGGTGATGTCAGGATCAAGCCGTTCGATCCCACCGCGACGATCACGCTGTCGGAAACGGCCACGGATTGCAGGAACGAGCCCGGCGCCCCCGTGAAGCGACGTTTCCAATGCGATCCGTCCGTCGATGTCCAGATCCCGGCGGTGTTGTCGGTGCCCTGGCCAACCCCCACGAGGCGATCCCCGGTCCATCTCAAGGTCCTCAAGGGAGGCGCTGTAGGAGCCTCGGTCCACGTGTGGCCGTCCACCGAGGTCAGGAGCCGGCCTTCCGGGCTGCCGGCGTATAGCTTGTTCCCCGCTTGCACGACGTAGGTGAGCGGCGTCGCGGGCGCGCCCAGGTAGCGCAGCGTCCAGCTCCCCGAGCCATTGGGAGAGGTGTAGATCACGGCGGCGCTGTCGGAGGCGGTCCGGCCGACGGCGACGAACTGGTTTCCCGTCCAGGTCACCTGGAGGAAATCGGGGGTGATTCCCGGGTTGGCGGGGTCCGCTCCCGACGCCACCGTGGCCCATCCGGTTCCGTCGGCCGATGCCGTGCGGATGAAGCCGCCGCCCGACACGAGGATGAGGGTGCCGCCGTCCCAAGCCATGGACCCGATCCCCCCCGAAGCGACGCGCGTCCAGGCGACCCCGGTGGGGGAACTGAACACGGCGCCTTCGGCTGCCGTGCACAACAACCCGGCGCTCGTCCGGATCACGACGCGCCCAAGGTTGGTCGACATCCCCGTGCTTCCCACGGTCCAGTCCGAGGCGTTCGACGAAAGCACTACGGTGCCGGAATTTCCCACAGCCGTGAATTGGTTCTCCGACCAGTTGATGCCGCTCAGGGTCGCGGTCGTGCCCGATGCTTTCGCCGTCCAGGCCACGCCCCGTCCCGATGAGGCGGTCGATCCCGGAGCCCCGAGGATCGAGGTCGCTTCCGTGGTCGCGCCCGGTTTCACCTCCAGCGTGTCGGTGTACACCGGCGATTCGCCGGGGTGGCTCACGCCCGCTTCGTAAAGCCCCGGCGCGACGCCCGTCAGTTTGCAGGTTCCCGACGTGTCGCTGTGCGACGCGTACGGGCTGGCCGCGATGAAGCAATGCGCGCCGGCGACGGGCTGGCCCGCGGCCAGCACCCGGATGCGCAATTCCCCGGCGACGCGCAAGGTGTCCTTTCCGCGTTGCAGGATGCCGGCATAGGCGATGCCGCGCGCGAAGGTCGCGAGCACGGTGTCCGCTCGCCGCGCGGAGGCTTCCAGGTTGTAGCGACCGGAAGGCAGTTTCGCGAACCGGAAGCTTCCATCGGCCTTCGTGACGGTGGAATCGACGGGCAGGGACGCTTGCGCGGCCTTCGCCAGCGGCGCGGCCGGCTCCGCGTACAGACGAACGGTCGCGTCCGCGACCGGGGCGCCCTTCGCATCGACGAGCGATCCCGTAAGGCCCTCGGCGCCGGTGCCTCCCCCGGTGTTGCCGCCGAAGTCGCATGCTTGAAGAAGCAGCAAGGCCAGGAGAAGCGGCATGAAAGTCCGGACGATCATTTTTTCCTCCGCAGGACGGGCTCGGAAAGGGGGAAGAACTGGATGTTGAGTTGATAGAGCCGGTCGACTTCGTTGTCTTGCGTCACGATGTCGAAGATTTCCTGGCGAACGGCGCGAAGCCTCTCATGGATCTGCCGGAACGAGCCCTCGGAGACGCTCAGGGTGAGCAGCGAGAACGGCCTTTTCTCGGGAGCGAAGCGGTCGAGGGCGCGGCGCGCGAGCTCCAAGTGGTCGATCAGCGCCGGCCGCACGAGATTCGGATTCGCGTCGCGCCTCGTGACCAGGACCTTGTCGGCGCGCTCGTAGCCTCCGTGCGCGGTCTTGCGGATCAACCTGAGGCGGTGCAGCAGCTCGACGGATTCCTGCGCCTCGTGGGCGCTGAGGGGGGGAGAGACGAGTCCCCCCAGCGCGGCGTAGTCCCCGCGGAACTCGTGGATCGCGAGCAGCTCCCGCACGGCCGCATGGCGCCAGTTGGAGAAGTACTCCATCTGCAGCACCTCCACGAAGGCGTGGTTGCGGAAGGGGTTCGCCGCCTTCAGCTTCTCCATGGCATGCTTTTTTTCCTCGTCCGTCACGGCCTGCGTGTACAGCGCGAGGCTTTCGAAATACTCCGTCTCCGGCTTCGACAGCTTGAAGAGGCGGGCGAAGCCCAGGGTGCGGGCCGGGGTCAGCGCGGACTTGCCGCTCAGGATGTCCTGGAAAAAGCTCGACGAGCCCGCCTTCAGCGCCATGGCGATGAAGCGCTGCGAGAAGGCGCGATTGCGAAGCTTCTCCGCCGTGTAGGCGTCGCGCAGGAACTGCCGGGCGTCCAGGTACCGGTACACGGAGACCGGGGGCGATGCGGGTTCTTTGGGAGGCTTCATGCGGGTTGTCCGGGCGCATCCATTTTAGACTCCGGCAAGCTCTTTCGGGAAGGCGGAACGGAAAAATCGTTCGCAACCCGCAAACGTTTGCCGATTCCGGGCTTCCGGCTCTTCCGGTCCACGTCGGCGCCCCAGGGTATCCTTGGCACATTCCTCGCTCCATCCGCGTATCGTGTTCAAGGCGGGGCGGAATCCCTCATCCCGCGTTCCGGAAGGAAACGGTGTCTCATGACGAACAAATTCCTGGACTATATCGCGACGCAGGACAAGCCGGTTCTTGCCGACTTTTGGGCCGAATGGTGCGGCCCCTGCCGCATGATGCACCCCGTCCTCGAGGGGCTTGCGAAGGAGTGGAAAGGCAAGGCCACGGTGGTCAAGGTCAACACCGACGAGCAACCCGACCTGTCGTCGCGCTTCGGGATCCGCAGCATTCCCACCTTGATCCTTTTCGACAAGGGCAAGGAAGTTCATCGCGTGAGCGGCGCGCTGCCGGCGGAGGCGTTGAAGCGGGAATTCGCGCAATGGGTTTGATGGGGGTTCCTTCGCGGAAACGGCTTCGTTCGGGGCCGGACGATGAAATGCCTTCGCAGAGAGCCCCTTGCCATTGCGTGCCGGATGTTCTACAATTGCACTCCACGATGCGGGGTGGAGCAGCCCGGTAGCTCGTCGGGCTCATAACCCGAAGGTCCCAGGTTCAAATCCTGGCCCCGCTACCAACCTTGAAGGGACACTGGAAACGGTGTCCCTTTTTGTTTGTCCGGTTGTCTCCGCTTTTCGGCTTTTTAAAGGCTCGCTATGCCTTTTTCCGGCCTTTGCCCAAGGAATCGGCCAGCATGCCGAGGAAGGGAAGCGCCTTGCGATAATCCAGCGCGTCGTGAAAAATCCCGAGGCGGGCCAGGTTCCCGTAATAGGCGCCAACGTTGCGGTAATAGTGCAGTTCGCTTTGCACGAACCAGGCTTTTTCACCGAGCTTCGCGGCAAGAAACCACTTTTCCAGCAAGCGTCCCGCCCGGCCGTTACCGTCCTCGAAAGGGTGGATTTTTTCGAAAACAAGGTGAATATAGGCCGCGTAGTAAAAAGCTTCCGGCGTCGTGAGGCGCCGGGCGAGCAGCGTCCCGATGTCGAGCCACAGCGCATCGAAAAGGGCCTTGACCTCCGAGGGGGGAGGAGCCTCATACCGGATCCGGTTGGTCTTGTGCTCCATGACGACCATGCCGATCCTGCGCAGCTTGCCTCGCGCCTTTTGCGGCAAAAGATGGGCGGAGAGCTTTCTGTGCGACGTCAGGAACGCTGCGCGCGTGAGCCGATGCTTTTGGGCGTATCGGTAGGCTTCGTAAAGGTCGTTGGGTTTTTGGACGAGGTCGGGCAGGTATCGCACCTTGAGCATCCGGTGCTTGAGATAGCTGTCGATCTCGAGGGGCTCGCCTTCGATCTTCGAGGAAGCGATGGCCGACACGGAGACATAGAAGCTGAAGGTTCGGGTAGTGAGGGGGTTTTCTCTCAGCGCTGCGAAACGGCGGGCCAGGTCCTTGGGTAGGCCGGCCTTGAATTCGCTCAGGAGATCGGATGAGAGGAGCCGGAAGGTGCGCGGGGGCATGGGCGGAATATAGTCCGTTCCCGGGCCTTAAAATGCTCAGGGGGGAGGGAGGGATGGCTGCCTGAGTAGGATTCGAACCTACGACCAGCCGGTTAACAGCCGGCTGCTCTACCACTGAGCTATCAGGCAATGTTCCACCCGTGAAAATGACGCGAAAGCCGTCGTATCCACGTCCCCGGAACCGATTGGCCCGGGGAACGGGGAATTTAGTCTAACCCTCGGGCGCTTTCAAGAACCCGGGTCGCTTGACGGCCATCCCCGATGCATCCCTGCCGCGATTTGCGGCATTCTTCCCGCCGCTCCGGCCGGGTACCCTTTGCCAACCAACCCAACCGGAGAAACCCGATGAAAGCCCTGCCCCTGTCGCTTGTCACCCTCGCCGCCGCGCTGCTCGTCTCGGCCTGCCTCAACGATCCCAAGGAGGACTCCGGCGCGCCGGACGTGCTCGTCCGCATCGTCGACAGCGCCGGGGTCGCGTTCGGGGCCGACACGGTTTACTGGTCGTACCAGGCGGACGGAGGAGGCCACGCGGTGGTCCACAAGGCGTCCGTGGCGTGGCATGGAAGCGACACCACGAAGAAGGCCGCGACGCGGATGAACGCGGCGGGAACGGAATGGGCCATCGCTCACGAAGGCCTCCACGGGGCGGTGTTCATCCGCGCCTCGTACCACAAGGCAGCGGGAGCGCTTTGCATGGATCACGGTTACGAGCAGCTGGAAATCAACGCCGACACGCTGCCCAAGGAAGTGACGCTGACCCTCGAGGTCGCGACGATGTGCGAGTGAGGCGCCGCCGGCGGCCGAACGGGAAGGGCTCCCCGCGGGGAGCCCTTTCCGTTTGCATTCGGAGAAAGGAATCAGTCGCGGTCGCGGCTGAAGCGCTTCCAGAACGGCACGTACGCCTTGCGGGCCGGGGCTTCGGCCTCCTCGGGCCTGCGCCGCGCCTCGCGGTTGCCGCGGCTGTCGGGCCGGGAATTTCCCGAACGGCCCTCGTTGCGGCCATCATGACGACGATCCGGACGGCCTTCGTTCCGGTTGCCCTCGTAGCGCCCATGCGAGCCCGCATGGGCTCCCTGGGATCCGCCGCGGTGGCCGCGGCCGCGCTCCGAAGCCGGGTTTCCGTAGGTGCGGGACTCGTGGCGGCCGTTGCCCCCCGTGGACCGCGAACGATCCCCCCGGGAATCGCGGGACGGCGAAGAATACCCCCCGCTGCGTTCATCCCGGCGATCCATCATCGACGGACGCGTGTTGTCGTCACGACGGCGCGAGGTCTGGGAACCGCCCCGCGATCCGCCTTGGGGCCGACCTTGGCCGGGGCGGCCACCGCCCGCGTTCCGTCCGAAGCGTCCCTGCGGGCGCTCGTCGCGTTCGGGAACATCCCCGGCCTGCAAGGGCGCGGGCGTGGGAAGGTCGCTGGGCAGCTCGATAACGGGCAGGCTCTTGCGCGTCACGCGCTCGATCTGGCGCAGGTACGAGCGCTCCTCGGCGTCGCAGAAGGCAACGGCCGTGCCGGACGCTCCGTTGCGGCCCGTGCGTCCGATGCGGTGCACGTAGGTCTCGGCCACCTCGGGCAGGTCGTAGTTGAACACGTGCGAGATGTCCTGCACGTCGATGCCGCGCGAGGCGATGTCCGTCGCCACCAGGACGCGCGTCGAGCCGCCCTTGAAGTTCGACAGGGCCCGCTGGCGGGCGCCCTGCGACTTGTTGCCGTGGATGGCCTCGGCCGCCACGCCGAAGCGGGCGAGCGCGCGCACGACCTTGTCGGAGCCGTGCTTGGTGCGCGTGAAGACGAGGGCGCGGCTGATGGACGCATCGCCCAGCAGCTTGCCCAGCAGCGCGGGCTTGTTCTGCCGCGAGACGTGATAGACCGACTGCTCGATCTTCGCGGCGGTGGACGAGACGGGATTCACCTCGACGTTCACCGGGTCGTGCAGCAGGTTCTTGGCGAGCGAACGGATCTCCGGGGGCATGGTGGCCGAGAAGAGCAGCGTCTGGCGCTTCTGCGGGAGCAGCGCCGCGATGCGGCGCACGTCGTGGATGAAGCCCATGTCGAGCATGCGGTCGGCTTCGTCGAGCGTGAAGATCTCGACATGGTCGAGGGTCAGGGCCTTTTGGCCGAGCAAGTCCATGAGGCGGCCCGGGGTCGCGACGAGGATCTCGACGCCCTGGCGCAACTTGGCCTTTTGCGGCGCGTCGCCCACGCCGCCGAAGATCACGGTGCTGCGCAGGCGCAGCCCCTTGCCGTAGGCGACGAACTGCTCGTTGATCTGCAGCGCCAGCTCGCGGGTGGGGGAGAGGATGAGCGCGCGCACGGCGTTCGTCTTCACGAACGGGCGGCTCGCCAGCTGGTGGAGGATGGGCAGCGCGAAGGCGGCGGTCTTGCCGGTTCCGGTTTGCGCGCAGCCCCACACGTCGCGTCCCTCGAGCAGGGGCGGGATGGCGCCGGCCTGGATGGGCGTGGGCGCCTCGTAGCCCTTCGCTTCGAGCGCGGCGAGGATGGTGGGATTCAGGTTGAGGTCACGAAAAAACATGTAGGTCCTTGGGCCGCCGAGGCGGCTCTGCGAATGATGTGCGATGAACGCCCGTTCGCGGGGAACGATTCAAATCATCCGGGCCGCATTACGGGTTTGCCGTGGCGCGGGGTTTCCGGGGATGTTGGGGGGTCGCAGGGCAAACGGTCGTTTGCCGGTGCGGTGGTCCCGCGTTCGACGGTGCCTTGTTCCCGCGGCGTTGTGCCGCGGGGGGCCCGGATCAGAGTCCCGTCGGCGGGCATGACTTTCGTCGAACCCGCCGTCCGGTATCCAATGTCGTCGAATCGCGAAACGAGTCGAAGAAGACGAGGAAGCCGGAATGGACGATGACGGAGGAAAAAGTAGTAAAGGCGAAAGGGAGGGGAGGGCGAAGGGGCTGCTTCGAGGGTAAAGAATTGTCCCGGAAGCTTCGGGCGTCGAAACTCCTCACCCCCGCATGCGCGGGGCAGGCTCCCGGCCCCTCTCCTGGGAGGAGAGGGGATTGCCGGTCGATGCGCTTTTGGGGTTCTTGGCAATGGACTCCGTGGGCGAAAGACCTCACCCCCGGCCTGCGAGCCTGTCCCAGCGCAGGCCTGGAGGGCAGGCCCGGGTCGCTCTCCCAGTGGGAAGGAATTTGTCTTTTGACGAGAACCTCGGGAACGCGTTGAAGTCAATCCCCTCTCCTCCCAGGAGAGGGGCCGGGGGTGAGGTCTTTCGCCCACAAGGAGCTCAGTTCCCCGCGTTCATCCTCTTCAACGCATCCCTCAGCCTCGCGGCTTCCTCGTAGCGCTCGGCGCGCACGGCGGCGTCGAGCGCGGCCTTCAGCGCATCGACGGGGGAGAGGGGCTTGTTCTCGGCCCTGCCTTCGGCTTGCGCCTTGGGGGCTTGGGCCGGGACGGATTCGGGTTCCTCGCCGCCCTCGCTTGCTTCTGCGCCCTCGGTTTCCTCCGCGGGCTTTTCCTTGACCGCGACGGCGGCCTCGTCGAAAACCTTGCGCGCCACCAGGATGGGTGCCTGGAAGCGCACCGCCAGGGCGATGGCGTCGGAGGGGCGCGCGTCGAATTCGCTCTCCTCCACCTCGGCGCGCAGCACGTGCACCTTTCCGTAAAACGTTCCCTCGCGCAGGTCGGTGATCTCGACCCGCGTCACCACGGCGTCCACCGATTCCAGCATGGCCTTCAGGAGGTCATGGGTGAGCGGGCGAGGCGGAGGATCCTCGTTCAAGGCCTGGGCGATGGACTGGGCCTCGTTCGCGCCGATGAACACCGGCAGCACGCGGGTCTCCTCCTCGCATTTGAGGAAAAGGATGAATCCCACGTTGGTGACGGAGATGCTGTCGAGGGTGGCTTCGAGGAA
>CBFGVC010000078.1:0-8945 GCA_965652255.1 uncultured Fibrobacteria bacterium
CCGCTGCTTCGCGCCGGAACGGGCGCGGATGAAGCCGTCTTCTGCGGATCCTTGTTCTTGCTGGGCGAAATAATCCCCGTGCTGGCGAAGCATTATCCGGGCCTCGAAGAACTGGCGAATCTGCGCCGCGAGGACGGGGACGCGCCCTGAAGGGACTTTCCACCTCGCCGCTTTCTAACTTGATCCTGTCTTCAGCGAGGCCGACATGGTGCAAAAACGCTTCCTCGTCCCGAACCTGTTCACGGGCCTGAACTTCCTCATCGGCGTCTACGCCATCCTGTTGATGGCGGAGGCGCTTATCCCCGAACGGGGCGGTCGCTCCGTGCTTGGATTCGGAAAGACCCCGCTCGTGCTCGCCGCGTGGATGATCACCTGGTGCGTTCTGCTCGACAAGCTCGACGGCTTCATGGCCAAGGTCTTGAACGCCTCGTCGGAATTCGGCGCCCAATTCGACAGCCTTGCCGACCTCGTCGCCTTCGGGGTCGCGCCGGCCCTCCTCGTTTACTATTACCTGCACTCGGCCGCCCCCGAATGGGCGGCCTCGCACCGCCCCCTCATGATCGCGGCGCTCTCGGTTTACGTGCTTTGCGCGGCCTTGCGGCTGGCGCGCTACAACGCGGTCGACGCCGACGGCCTCAAGGATTGGTTCCACGGGCTCCCGTCCACCTTCGCGGGGGGCTTCGTGGCCATCAGCGTGATCCTCCACTCCAAATACTCGATGGCGGGCGCCTTTCCCTTCAGCCTCACCGCGCTGCCTCTCCTGCTCATCCTCACGGGGCTCCTGATGGTCTCCCCGCTTTACCTGCCGAAGCTGGCGCGCCGCCGGAGCCCGCTCGTGAACGGCCTTCAGGTCGGAAACGTGTTCGCGGGGTACGTCTGTGGCTTCGGGATGATATTCCCCGAATACCTCTATGCGCTCCTGCTGACCTACGGCGTGTTCGGCTTCGCCACGGGCGTCGCGCGGCGCGGCGAGATCGAGGCGAAGCTTTCGGAAAGCTGAAACCGGAATTCGGAAACATGAAGTAAACGCCGATCTCCGGCCCGAAGCTACGGTGCATTCCCGTTTTCATGTTTCCGAATTCCGATTCCCGATTTCACCTCACTCCCCGCACCCCCCGTCGAGGCGGCCCGGCGTGGCCGCGAATTCACCCGCGGCCGGGCTCAACGCGGACAGGCACCAGGCACCCGCCGCATTGCGCGTAGAAAGCTGCGAAGGCCTGAGCGAGGAAACCTTCGCGGACTGGATCCGTGCCGCCAGGCTGTCGGTCGCGCTGGTGGAATAGCGCAAGGTGTCGGTCGTCAGGGCGCCGGAGGCGCAAACGAGGGCCAGGCGGGCCGAGGTGTTGGTCAGGCTGAGCGCGGAGGAGCCGATCACCACTTGCGCGAAGGTCGCCGCGCTTTTTCCCATCACGAGGGTCCTGCCGGGCGCCACCACGGTTCCCGACGGCAGTGCCGCCAGCATGGTGGCCGATGTCCCCGCGTCGCGCACCACCTGGCAGCCGGTGAGGTCGAGCGTGTCTGCCGAACGGTTGAACAGCTCGAGCCACTCGGCGGCATCGCCGCCCTCCTCGGCGGAGGGAATGGGATAAATCTCAGAGAACACCGCCTCGCCGAAAGCCCCGGGAGCCCTCCGGCCCCCGGGGAGGCCAAGCACGATCGAGGTTCCCGACGGATCCGCGACCGTCATCGCCAGCGACAGCTGCGTGAAGGTAAGGGTCAGCGGAAGAGAAAGCGCCACGTTTTGCCCCTTGGGCACGAGCAGGTCCTCCTTGAATGCCTTCGCGAGCGTGTCTCCGTTGGCGTCCCACAACGCGATGGCCACCGAATACTGACGGTCTCCGGGAACTTCCTCGAGCCGGAAGTTGCGCAGTTCGCCGTTCATGGACGCCGCGACCGACAGGGTGTCTTCTCCGCCCCACAACCTAAGGCCGCCGCCCGCCACGACCTTGGGAAAGTCCGCGGGAACATGGACGCTGGCGGAGAGCCTCGAGAACTCGGGTTGGCAATGAAGCGTGACGGTCGTCTTCGATTCAGCCGAAAGGTCGGCCGTCGCCGTGCCCGTATAGAGCGTCCGTCCGCCGCGGAGCAGGCGCACCTCGAATTGGCGAGCCGCGCCGGGAGGAAGGTCGGCCAGCGACACCGAAAGCAAGGAACCGCCGAATCCGAAACGAAGCGTGTCCATGTCCGCGGCGGTCACGCGCACAGCCACGGAGTCGATGGGCCGCGGCGCCATTCCCGCGGCGGCCTTCGCGAGCGAGGCGGGAAGGATTTGCAACTCGACCGAAACGCCCTTGCCGTCGCGCGGGCGACCCCCCGGTCCGGCAAGGCATCCCGAGAGCAGGACCGAGACCGCGGCGCACAGGCACGCCGCCGGCAAGAGCGCGGAGCGCGAGGGCGCGGACGAAGCGGAATTTTTTTTGACGTCGATGAACGACATGAAAGCCTCCTTGAACCGCCGCGCGGGGAATTCCGCGCGGCCTTGGGGAACCTAGACGGCTTTTTTGAAAGCGTCTGTGACCGCCGTCACGCCGTCCCGATTACATTTCCGGAGGATGAAAGTCGCCTTTCTCGGCACGGGCACCTCGCACGGAATCCCCGTCATTGGCTGTCGCTGCGCGGTTTGCCTCTCGCCCGATCCGCGCGACAAGCGCGGCCGCACCGGGGTATGGCTGCGTGACGGCCGTCACTCCCTCATAATCGACGTGTCCGGGGATTTCCGCCTCGGCGCGATCCGCCACGGCCTCGACCGGATCGACGCCGCGCTCATCACGCACGCGCATTCCGATCACACCTCCGGTCTCGACGACCTCCGCATCTTCTCGCAGGTGACGGGTGAACCCACCGTGCTTTACGGCGACGCGGCGACGCTCGCCGACATCCGCCGGCGCTTCGACTATGCCTTCGCCCCGCCCAAGAGCTACGGCGGAGGCGCGCCTCAATACGATCCGCGAGTGGTGGACCCGAAGGGGGGATCGTTCCGGGTCGGCACGTGGTCGGTGACGCCCCTTCCCGTGCAGCACGGCCCCGAGCCCATCTTGGGTTGGCGCGTCAACGACTTCGCCTTCATCACCGACGTGACGGAGATTCCCGACTCCACGATCGAGTTGATGCGCGGGATCAAGGTGCTGGCGCTCGATTGCCTGCGCGACGAGCCGCATTCGACGCATTTGCACTTCGACGGGGCCGTGGCCTACGCGAAGCGCATCGCGGCGCCGAAGACGTGGTTCATCCACATGTGCCATCTGTTGGGACACGAGGCGACGGAGGCAAGGCTGCCGCCGGAGATCAGGCTGGCGTACGACGGGCTGGAGGTTGAGGTTTAAGGTCTAAGTGCGGAAAGGTTTTAGGGGGTGGATGGCTTTTGGGTAGTGGCTGGTGGTATCCCGAAGGCGTCACAACACACGCCGCACGATGGATCATGCGTACCCACCACCCACCTCCCACAACCCGCAGGCTGCAAGCCGTTTCCGTGCACTTGTCACCTCGCCCCACCCCATTTTAGGATTCCCCCACCCCGAACGATGATTCGGCCCCGGAGAATCCCCCCATGAAAACCATCTACTACACCGCCTCCTCCCTCGACGGGTTCCTCGCCGACGAGAAGCACTCGCTCGATTGGCTGTTCCAGTTCCCGCCCCCCGAGGGCGAGGATCATTACGAGGAATTCATCAAGACCATCGGTGCCTTGTGCATGGGATCCTCCACCTACGAGTGGCTCCTGCGCCACCACATCTATCCCGAGGATCCGGCCAAGACGCCGGATCCATGGTTCTATTCGCAGCCGACATGGGTGTTCAGCTCGCGCAAGCTTCGCGAAATCCCCGGCGCCGACATCCGCTTCGTGAGCGGGGACGTGCGCCCCGTGCACGCGGAAATGGCGGAGGCGGCGAAGGCTGCGGAAGCGGCCGGAGGGAAGGACGTATGGATCGTGGGCGGCGGCGAGTTGGCCGGACAATTTTACGATGCCGGGCTTCTCGACGAGCTGCAAGTCACCTTCGCCTCGGTGACGCTCGGAAAAGGGATGCCGCTCCTGCCTCGTCGCATCGTCACGCCGCCGCTCCGGTTGCTATCCGCGAAGCAACACGGCGAGGGATTCGCCATGCTGAAGTACGAGGTGCCGAAGGGTCGATAAAATTTCAGTCGGCGGACGTGATGGCGGTCACGGTTCCTTGTTGCCCAAGGGCGAACTGGAACCGTATGATTCCTGCCATGACGCAAGAGCCTGAAAACCCGCTTGACCCTTCGGATCTGGAATGGTATAGTTTCTATACTTATTCCGGGTTCGATTACGACCCCTCAAAATCCGTCGCCAACAAGGCGAAGCATGGGATTGATTTTGAGGAAGCGCGGCGAGCCTGGGAGGACGAGGATCGAATCCTGTTGACGGCGCGATACGTGCACGAAAGCCGCATGGCGGTGATCGGCAGGATCGGGCCGAATATCTGGACGGTGATTCATGTCCTGCGGGACGACGAAGTTCGCATCATCTCCGCCAGGAGGGCTCGCCATGAGGAAAAGGAATTCTACCGCAAAGGAGCCGCGCATGATGACCGCGGAGGAATTTGACCGACATTTCGACAATGGCGGGGAGATTCTGTCCATGATGGACCTCTCCAAGGCATGGCGCCCCGGCCTGGAGGCGAAGCGCGTGAACGTCGACTTTCCCCAGTGGATGATCGCCTCGCTGGACGCGCAGGCTGCGCGCATGGGGGTGACCCGCCAGTCGGTGATCAAGGTGTGGATCGCCGAACGGCTGCGAGAGGAAAGCGGCGCGCGAACCGTTTCGAAGCGCTCGCGCGCCTAGCCTCTCACCCCCCCGCCGACTTCCTCCACTGCGCGAAGGTCCGGTTGGTCCGGTCCCGCTGAGAGAGCAGCGGCGTCCCGCCGATGCGATCCAGCGGCCAGGGCACCCCGAGGTCGGGATCGTTCCACATGATCCCCGACTCGATGGCCGCGTCGTACACCGTCGAGCACTTGTATTGCAGCTCGGCGAATTCCGACAGCGCCAGGAACCCGTGGGCGAACCCCGCCGGCACGTAGAACATCACGCAATCGTCCGGCGTCAGCTCCACTGCGTGATGCCTTCCAAAGGTCGGGCTCCCGGGGCGAACGTCCACCGCCACGTCCCAGACGCGGCCCACCGTGCAGCGCACCAGCTTGACCTGCCCCGACCCCTCCTGGAAGTGAAGCCCGCGCAGCGTGCCCCGGGACGAGCGACTGTGGCTGTCCTGCACGAACACCGTGTCGATGCCCGCCTTCGCGAAGGTCTCGATGTTGTAGCTCTCCGTGAAGAAGCCCCGCTCGTCGCGATGCACGCGCGGCTTGAGGACGAGGAGCCCCTCGATGGGCGTGGTCTCGACGCTCAGGTTCGGGTTCGGGCTCATGCCGGAATGTTCTCCTTCGGTTCGCGCGACACGCCCTGCGGCGTTCGCTTCGAGGGTGTGCCCGCCAAGGCCTTCAGCGCCCCGCGGATGAAATCGATCTCGCGCGCGGTGGGGCGCAGCCGCCGCCACAGCACGCCCACCTTCTCGACCCGGGCCGATTCCTTGCCGCCCTTGCCGAGATACCCCGTCGCGTCCAGCGCGTCGAGGAACTCGCCCAGCGCCTCCGCCGATTCCTCGAGCGTGGCCGCGGGACCCGCGTGCGGATGACTGAGCGGGCCCTTCCGGATGCCCGGGCTCATGACCGCATGCAGGACGACCGTCACCGCGTGCGACAGGTTCAAGCTCATGTCCTCGGCCGCCAGCGCGATGCGCACGAGATGCGTCATGGCCAGCGTCTCCTCGTGCGAGAGTCCTTTCGACTCGCAGCCGAAAACGAGCGCGGTCAAGCCCGAACCGGAGGGGGGCTTCTCCGCCGACCCGGGTTGTCCGGCTTCCTCCGCCGTCGTTCCTTCGAGAGCCGGGAGCTGGTGGAAATGCGGGTGCGACGGATCGAGCGCGCCGTCGCGCCGCGCGAGCACGTCGCCGAAGTCGTAGAGACGCTGCGAGCGGTCGCGCACGCGCTTGGTGAAGCCCAGCGCCTGCGCGCAGTCGGCGACGGCGGCGCCGACGTCGGGATAATGGCGCGCGTTCCGGAGCACGTCCTCGCCGCCGCAGGTCGTCCAGAAGGCCTTGCTGTCGGCGGGATAGGGCCCGACGCCCACCAGGCGCAGCTCCGGCGCCCCGTAGGCGGCCATCGAGCGCGCGACGAAGCCCACGTTCTCGGGGGTCTCGGGATGCGAAAGGACGACGACGTAATGCATGGTTGAATCGGGCGGTGGCGTAGGGGCAATTCATGAATTGCCCCTACAAACGTCACGGGTCCACCCACCGCCCGTGGGACTTGATCAGGTCGACCAGCGCCTCGGGCGCCTCGTCCTCGGGAATGTTCTTCTGCACGCACTCGCGGCCCACGTACAGGCTCACCTTGTTGGGCGCGCCGCCCACGTAGCCGAAGTCGGCGTCGGCCATCTCGCCGGGACCGTTCACGATGCAGCCCATCACGGCGATGGAGATGTTCTTGAGGTGCGCGGTCTTGGCGCGGATGCGCTGGGTGGTGCTCTGCAGGTCGAAGAGCGTGCGCCCGCAGCCGGGGCAGGCCACGTACTCGGGCTTGCTGCGCCGCACGGCGGCGGCCTGGAGGATGTCGTACGCGAGGTTCAGGGCCGCCTTGGATCCGGCGGCGCTGTCGATGTGGATGAGGTCGCCGATGCCGTCGCACAGGACGGATCCCAGGCGCGCGGCGGCGGCCATGTTGCCTTCGGGCGTGCCGTCGGTGCGGTCGCGCAGCACGATGAGGTCCTTGCGGCCTTGCGCCTCGAGCCAGGCCGCGAGGTGGCGATAGAGGCCCGGCAGGTTCCCGGCGGCTGGATCCACCGACCACAGGACCGTCCCGCCGGGGAGGGCAATAGTATTCAGCGCCTCCGCGTCGGAGACGCGAACCTCTTGAACCTCAGGGATGCGTTCCTCCCCTCTCCCCGGGGAGAGGGGCCGGGGGTGAGGGCCGGTGACCCAATCCCGCCCTGAGATCCACTCCGCCTTCCTGTCCCCCTTCGGCATCGCCTCCGACGCGGGGAACGGATCGATGCCGACGCGTACCGGCTCCCGGCCGCCCGCAACGAGTCCCCCCTCCCCGTCCCCGGACCCCTCGACAAGCTCGGGGACCAGGAGAACCGGATCCGTGTCCCGCCGCTGGTAGTTGTAGAACGAAACCGACTCCTCGATCTCGGGCACCGAAGGGATCTTCGCCGTGTCGCAGAGCTTCACGAGCGACTTCGCCACCGGCACCTCGTGCACGGGATCCTCCGTGAGCGACACGCGGATGGTGTCGCCGATGCCGTCGCGCAAGAGCGCGCCGATGCCCACGGAGGACTTGAGCCTACCGTCCTCGCCGTCTCCCGCCTCGGTCACGCCCACATGGAAGGGATAAGGCTTGTGGCCGCCCGCTTCCAGACGATGGGCCAGCAGGCGATAGGCCTGGATGGCCACGCGCGGGTTGCTGCTCTTCATGCTGAAGACGATCTGGTCGAAGTCTTCCTCTTCGCAAACGCGGAGGTATTCGAGCGCCGACTCGACCATGCCCTCGACGGTGTCGCCGTGCTTCCACATGATGCGGTCGGAGAGCGATCCGTGGTTGGTGCCGATGCGCAGCGCCACGCCGCGCGCCTTGGCCTCGCGGACGAGCGGGGCGAAGGCCTCTCGCACCTTGTGCACGCCCGCCTCGAACGAGGCGTCGTCGTATTCCTTCATCTCCCCGGCGGCCTTCGAGTCGACGAAGTTGCCCGGGTTGACGCGCACCTTGTCCACCCACTTGACGGCCTCGTGCGCGGCGCGCGGCTGGAAGTGGATGTCGGCGGAGATGGGCGCGTCGCATCCGGCGGCGCGCACCTTGGCCACGATTTCCTTGAGGCACTCGGCGTCCTTCGCCGTGGGCGCGGTGATGCGGATGAGCTCGCATCCTGCGTGCCAGAGCTCGAGGGTTTGCGTGACCGTGGCGTCGATGTCCTTGGTGTTCGTCGTCGTCATCGACTGCACCAGCACGGGGTTGTCGCCGCCGATGACGCGGTTTCCCACCCGCACGGGAATGGTCTTGCGCCGCGCGGGGGCGAAGCGGGTGGCCCCGTCGAAGAGGTAGGGCGGGTTGCCTTGGAGCACGGCTCCGGCGGTTTTTTGTCCGGTCTGGATCATGGCCTTGCAAAAATAGGAATTCGCGCACACGGATTTTACCGATAAAACGTGGCCTTGGGATCATTCCATGCCCCCGGGATATCGCGTTACCGGCGTCAACAAAGGTTCCGAAGGGTGGGCGGCCCCGGGCGAGCGCGTATGTTGCTGGCAAGGGGAGATTCGGGACGCGAAAAAGGAGGACGAACATGGCACGTTGCGATGTGTGCGGAAACGACTACCACCGGGCCTTCGAGGTGCGCAGCGAAGGCCTGACCCATGTCTTCGACAGCTTCGAGTGCGCCATCCACAAGCTGGCGCCGGAGTGCAACCACTGCGGCTGCCGCATCGTCGGGCACGGGGTCGAGTCGGCGGGCCTCATCTATTGCTGCGCCGAGTGCGCGCGGCACGAAGGTGACACGGCCTTGGTGGACAACGCGGACCACGCCGCCGCGCGGCGGTGATGATCCACGTGCGGCCCGACCTGGTCGTGGTCGTCGTCACCGGCCCCTCGGGCGCGGGCAAGACCACCGTGGGCCGCTTGCTGGCCGCGCGGCTCGACTGGCGCTTCGAGGACGGGGACGACCACCACTCGCCCGAAAACGTCGCGAAGATGGCGGCGGGAACGCCGTTGAACGACGCGGACCGCGAGCCCTGGCTCGCGGTCCTGTCGGCGGCCATCCGGAAATGGACCGCCTCCGGAGAGAAAACGGTTCTGGCCTGCTCCGCCCTGAAGCGCCGGTATCGCCAGGTGCTTACGGCGGGGCGCGGCGAAGTCGCTTTCGCCTACCTGGATGTATC
>CBFGVC010000079.1:0-8830 GCA_965652255.1 uncultured Fibrobacteria bacterium
CGCGTCCTCCGGGACGCGTCGCATGCCAGGTGTCGGTGATGCGCTCCACGCGCGCCGTGCGGACGGGGAGGATGAGCAGCGAGTCCGGCGCGCGGGCGGCCAGGCGCATCACGCGAAAGCCCAGCATCACGTCGTCCCGCAGCTCCGCCAGCTTGTCGCGGATGTCGGCCCGCGCGCCGGAAGCGGCGGACAAGAAAACCAGGAGCGCGAACGATTTCCGGAACGACATGACGGGGCCTGGGAATCAACATACAAGCGGGCGATGGTCAACGATCCATCAAAGGGGGGGACAGTAGAACAATGCCGCAATGAAACATTGAAACAGGCCTTTTCGGACCTGCATCGTGGAGGCAAGAGGTACGCGAGCCAGGTCAAATCCGTCCGTAAATCCGACCATCCCGCCTCTGGCCTTCCATTGCTCTATTGTTGCATTGTTCTATTGCTGCATTGTTCTATTGCTGCACTGTTCCATTCTCCCCGCGCGGTCTCCGCCGAAGTATTATCTTCCTCCCCGATGCTCCTCGACGCCCTGCTGGCCTACGCCCACTACGTCGCGATCTTCGGTGTGGGGTTCTTCCTCCTGCTGGAATGGATCCGCTGCCGCGAGCCCGTGGTGCAGAACCGCGCCCGGCTCCTCTTTCGCGTGGATCTCGGCTACTTCGCCTCCGCCATGGCGGCGCTGGCGACGGGATTCCTTCGCGCCTTCTTCGGGGCGAAGGGAGCCGAGTTCTATTTCTCGAACCTGGCGTTCCTTGCCAAGCTGGGCGTGTTCATCCTGATCGCGTTGTTGTCGATCCCCGTCACGCTGGCCTACATGCGCTGGAACAGGACGCTCCGCTCGGGAGACGGCGTAGTCGAGGCGAGGGAGATCCGCCGTGTGCGGCTGTTCCTGCATGCGGAGATCGCGCTGCTGGCCCTGCTGCCGGCGCTCGCGGTGCTCATGGCCCGCGGACTTTGAGGCGGAACGCCGACGACCGAAATCCGGCCCGGACAACCGGGAAACGCCGAAGGAGCCCCCATGCAGGTCCCGTGTTCCGCCATTGCGTCAACGGGACGGCCCCAAGGCCCGGGGATCAGGCCAAGGTGCCCTTGGTCGAGGGAATCCCCGACACGCGGCGCGAGGGCGAAACCGCCATCGAGAGGGCGCGGGCGAAGGCCTTGAACAGCGCCTCCACGCAGTGGTGCGAGTTGGTCCCGCGCAAAAGGTCGAGGTGCAGGTTCATGCGCGCGTTCTCGGCCACGCTCTGGAAGAAGTGCTCCACCAGCTCGGTGTCGAGGTTGCCCACGCGCGGGGCGGGGATGGCCGCGTTCCACTCGAAGGCCATGCGGCCGGAAAGGTCGAGGCAGCAGCGCGCCAGCGCCTCGTCCATGGTCACGTAGTAGAAACCGTAGCGCTCGATGCCCGCCTTGTCGCCCAGCGCCTGGCGCAGGGCCTCGCCCAAGGTGATGGCGATGTCCTCGGCGCTGTGGTGCATGTCGATGTGCGTGTCGCCCTTGCAGGTCAGGGCGAGGCCGAACCCGCCGTGCTTGCGGAAGAGGTCGAGCATGTGGTCGAGGAAGCCGGAGCCGGTGTCCAGCGCTCCCTCGACGGGCGCGTCGAGGTCGAGCGTCAGCTCGATGCGGGTTTCCTTCGTCTGTCGCGAAAGCGTGGCGCGGCGCATGTTCCCCGTCCGTTCCTAGTAGTCGATTTGTTCGCCGTCGACCTTGAATCGGCGCTTGTCGGGGACGACGGAGCTGTCGCCCAGGAAGACGCGCACTGTGCCGCCCTGCCGGGTGATGAAGGTGATGGCGTCGGCGTGGACGAATTCCTGCGGCCGGTTTCGGCGCAGGTACATGGAGACTTCGCGGTCGCCCGCGGGCAGCACGCGCAGCCAAACGCTGTCGTTGAGTCCGAGAATGCGCACGCGCGTCTCGCGGACCTCGGGCTCGTCGTCCTCGGCAGAATTCGGGAGGACCGCCGCGGCGACGGTGTCGACGGTGTCCGACGCGCCATCCGCGGGAAGGGTGTCGGGCAGCGGGTCGATCTTCAGCAAGGTGTCGGTCTCGGCGGGCACGGGCGCGGGCTCCGGATCGGGAGACGAGGTGTTGACCTTGCCCATGATGAGGAGCAGCACGAAGAGCAGCACCGCCAGGATCAGGATGAAGATCTGCTTGTGCGCCCGGGCGTGCGTACCGGAATCGTCCTTGTAGGGGGACACGACCGGCGCGGCCGAGGACTGCGCGCTGCCGGTCTCCTCGGCGAAGGCCTGCAGGACCTCGCGCGAGTCGAGCCGCAGGTGCCGCGAAAGCGAGACCAGCATGGCGCGCACATAGGGCGCGCCGGCCAGCTTGCCATAGTCTCCGGCCTCCAGCGCCTCGAGGGTGGCGGGGGAGATGCGCAGGTCGGCGCTGACCTTGGCGAGCGGGATTCCGAGGGCCTCGCGGGCCTCGCGGATCATGCGTCCGGCGCCCGGCTTCGGCGAGGACGCGGGCTCGTTTCCGTTCTCCGGTGTCAGGTCTTCGTTGTTTTCCATGGGAGATTTTCCGTTTCCCCTGAAATGTACTCGAATGTGCCGGGTAAGGGGCCGATCAAGGGGCGCGCCAAGGCGCGATCAACTCCAGGGTTCGCTGCACGGGCAGCCCCATCACGTTGAAAAAACACCCGTCGATTTTTTCCACCAGGAATGCCCCGCGGCCTTGAATCGCATAAGAACCGGCCTTGTCCATCGGTTCGCCGCCGCGCACGTATTCGATGAGCTCCGTTTCGTCCCGAAGGGCGAAAAACACCTCGCTCCTCCCGGTGCCCGAGCCCATCGGCTCCCCTCCCTTGGCAAGGGCGATGCCGGTGAAGACGCGGTGCATGCGTCCGTTTAGCCGTTTCAGCATGGCCACCGCCTCGGCCTCGTCGCGGGGCTTTCCGAGCACGTCGCCGTCGAGTTCCACCAAGGTGTCGGCGCCCAGAACCAGGGACTCGGGGCGGGCCCGGCTCACGGCCAAGGCTTTCCGAACGGCGAGATCGCGGGGGATGTCCTGCGCGGGCATGCCTTCGTCGGGGGTTTCGTCGATGTCGGAAGCCTCCACGGTGAACGCGAAGCCGAGCATGTCGAGGATTTGCCGCCGGCGCGGCGACGCGCTGGCGAGGATGAGGGGAGAGGAGAGGGGGAACACGAAGACAGAATTACGAATTACGAATTACGAATCAAAGGGGGGACACGTAATAGAACAATGCAGCAATAGAACAATGAGCGCAAGTTCTGGGTGCCTGACGCCTTCATTGTTGCATTGTTCTATTGCTGCATTGTTTCCCAAACCCTCCAGCGAATCGATGCCGAAAGGCTCCCGAACCAGCGAAGAACCGCCTGCAAAGGATCCCCCTACCTCCTGAGCGGCCTCGTATCCCTTGTCTCCAGCTTGATGTCGGGCAGGTCGATGATGCGGATCACGAAGTACCATCCCTGCGACACGCCCAAGGGAGTCCAGCTGAAGTTCATCCGCCAGCAATGGATGGTGCGCTCGAAGCCGAAGTTGTGGCGCGAGAATTCGCCGAGGCTGAAGTTGTACTCGGTGTCGTAGGTCATCTTCCACTCGGCGGTGGGGCTGAACCGGAAGCCGGCGGTGGCCTGGTGGGTGCGGGTGACGTTGTAGACCTGCGATTCGCCGAAGAAGCGGCCCACGGGGTTCCCTTCGCCCGTGGTGCCGACGCGGTTCGCGAGGAAGTTGAAGCCGTAGTTGAACGAGGCCGACCAAGGCGTATGGCCGAAGTCCTCCGTGGGCAGGCCCCGCGTGTCGCGCAGGCGCAAGCCATTGTTGAATCCGCCCCCCACCTCGAGCCCCCTGCGCCAACCGAAACCCCAGCCTTGCAGGACGGGCGAGGTCGCCTGGTTGGCGGGAGAGGCGGGATCGCCCGAGGCGTAGCCCTCCGGATCGCGGTATCGGTCGTACAGCTCGTGCGTCGCGTTCACCGACAGCGCGACGTTGCGGGTGAGGTACAGGTCGACGTTGCTCGACAGGGTCGACCATGGCCGCACGTCCGCCGCGAAGTTGTAATTGAGGGTGCTGTTGGCGGCGAGCAGCTTGTACGACTGGGGCTTTTCCTCCGCCCGCGATGCCGTGCCGACGGTGTCACCCGTCGCGCGCGCGGAGCCGAGCACCTTGAGGTCGACGTCGTTTCCCAGCCCGAAGCCCACCGTCTGCTGCCGCGCCTGGTAGGGCGTTCCGCCCACGCGCGGGTTGGGGGCGAGGCGGCGGTTGCTGTCGATCTCGGGCGCGTAGGTGTACGAAACCGTCGGCGTGATGGTGTGGCGCGCCGCCGTGACTCGCCCGAACCATGGGTCGCCGTCGGCCTGCGCGATGCCGTAGATGCGCGTGTCGGCGGATATCCTGGCGTTCCAGGCGGCGAAATAATGACCGAGTTCTCCTTCGGAGGGGTTGAACGCGTCGCGATAGGGTTGGGCGGTGTCGCCCGTGCGCTCGCCCGCCGACCACAGCTGCGAGGCGTTCAGGGAAGGCGTGAGGTTGAAGTATTGCAGGGCCGTGTACTTGCCCGAGAGCGAGATGTTGTCGGCGTAGCCCATGTAGGTGGTCGAATCGCCGCGCGCGCCTCCCGCGACGGTGGGGCGGATGACCTGGTTCACGTTGAAGCGGTTGTTGTAGCTCCATGTCCAGCTGCGGTACCACGGTTCCTCGCCGGGCGGGTCGGGGGCGTCCTCGTCCACGGGAACCAGGGGGCCCGAGGCGCTGAAGGTGACGTTGGGGATGTTGCGGTCGATGTGGTTCTGGCTCAGGTTGTAGTCCTGCGAGGCGTCCACGTTGAGCACGGCTCCCGCGCGGTCGAACTGGCGGCGATAGCCTAAGTTGGCGTTGGCGGTTTGCTGCAGGCGCTCCTGCTCGTTCAGGGCGTTGCTCTCGACGATCTCGGGATCGGACTGCAGGCGGCCGCTTCCCTTCAGGGTCTGTCGGCCGTCGGGGGTGATGTTGAGGTCGTTGCGGAAGTCCACGTAGCCGCCGGCGCGGTCGGGCTGGAACTCGGGCACGTAGAGCTTGCCGCCGACCGAGCCGCTCCAGAAGTAGCGGCGGTTCCAGCGGTAGAGGCCGTTGAAGTTGGTCTGGTCGAAGGTGCCCCGCTCGCCCTCCACCACGTCGGCCGAGAGCATGAAGTCGTGATAGTCGCTGAGCGCCCAGTAGTAGCCGAGGTTCTGCAGGTAGAAGCCCTGGCTCTGGTCGCCGCCGAACTTGGGCTGGAGGAGGCCGGAGCGTCGTCCCTTGCCCAAAGGCATGAGCATCATGGGCAAAACGGCCACCGGAACCTCGGCGATGTTCATCACGATCGGGCCCGAAAGCGCCTGCGACTCGGGGGAAACGATCATGCGCCGCGCATAAAAATGATAGTGGGGGACGGGATGCTCGTCGCAGGTGGTGAGGTCGGCGCGGGCGATGTACACCGCGCCGTCGGGCTGACGGCGCACCTCGTTCCCGTAGAAGTACTGCCCGTCCCGGTGCGAGGATCCGTAGTAGACGGTGCCCACGCGGTTCTGCAGGTTGTAGCGCATGCGGTAGCCGAGCAGGGCCGGATTGGCGGGATCCTCGAGCAAGGGCGCCCCGAAGGCGTCGACGAGGTCGTGGTCGGCGTAGTACACGATCGAGTCGGCCTTGAGGGTGGCGCCCTTGTATTTCAGCAACGCGCCTTGCGAGAGCGAAAAGCGGTCGTCGCCGAAGCGGATGCGCGCCGCCGAGTAGCTCACGGTGTCGCCGCTCGTGTCGGGAGCGGCTTGGGCGGCGCGGAGGCTGTCTTCCCGGGCCGCGGCGATGGCGGCCGAGTCGGGCAGGGGCGCCGGAAGGCGCACCGGGGCCTGGGCGAACAGGGGAAGTGCCGCGAGCGCGGACAGCAGGGCGATTTTTCGCGGCATTGGCAGGCGGGCAAGGTAGAAAGGGCGAGCCACGGCTCGCCCTTTCGGGTCACCGTCCCCCGGTCACCGACAGCCTCCAGCGCGCCGCGCCGGCATCGAGCGGAAGGCACGGCAGCGCGCCTGATGCCTCGAGGTTCCAGCCGGGCGCGAGGCGCAGGCGGGTTTCCAGCAAGGCAAGCCCTTCGATATCCCCCGCGGCGTCGGATTCGAGACGGAGCGCGGGCGAAACCCGCCATGCGCGTCCCCGTGGTTCCATGCCCAGGAGCAAGCCGGTGCGGAGGATCCCGTCGCCGTTCCAGGCGCGCCAAGCCTCGGCGCGCGGGCGCGGGAAGGATTCCAGTTCCGCTTCCGCCCTCACGAAGCGGTACAGGCTGACCGATCCCGAAGCGGCCCGCGAGGCGCGATGCGTGGCCGAAAGCTCGAGCCTCGCGTCGTCAAGCCGCCTGCCCAAGGTGGCGCGCGCGCCCTGCCGCCACGTTCCCGCGGGAGGGTTCCAGGCGCGCCAAGCCTCGCCCCGGACGAAGGCGGCCTCGCGGCGCGAGCCATTCTCCCGGAACGGCAGGCGCCCGGAAACCCTTGCCTCGCCCGCGCCCGCTTCTCCGTCCTCGCCCGCCTCGTCGCTGTCGGACGCAAGGCCGTGCGCCGCGTCCTTCGCGATCGCGGGATCCCATGCCGAGACCCATCCGGCCCCGCGTTGGCGCACGAGGAGCGAGGCTTCGGCGCCGATGTCGAAGCGGTGGCGCAGGTGCGCCGCCGCGAACCACCCCCCGCTTCCCGCCGCGTCCGATTCGGAAAGCGCGGCGGCGAGATCCACGCCCTGCGCGCGCGACGACAAGCCGGCGGCGAGAAGCCTTTCCGAAAGCGTGTCGCGGCCGTTGCGCCCGATGCGCGTTTCGGAAAGATGCAGCGAGGCCGTCCACGGCGGCGCGCCACCGCCGTCGCCGACATCGAAGGCCGTGCCCGCGGCGGCGTGCCGCAAATCCCAAGGCTCGTTCCATGGCGGCTCCCGGCCCGTCTCCACGGGATTCCAGGCGCGCAGGGCATAGGCCTTCCAGCCCGCTCGCAGCGTGCCCAGCGCGATGCCCTGCGGCACCGGCGCGGAGAGGGGGAGCGGATCGGTCTCCGTCCCCCGCGCGGCACGCCACCCGACGGGAAGGGAACGCCGCGGCAGGGCGCGCGGCCAGGCGGGCAGGGCGGTGTCGGTCATTTCGCCGGCGACGATGCGCCAGCCGTCGCCCGAGTATCCAAGCCGCCAGCGACCGGGCGCGTCGTCACGCATTTCCGCGCGATGATCCCATCCGTCGCGCGCGGCGGAGTGGCGCAGGATCGATTCCATGGAACCCTCGCGGCCTCCCGAGACCGAAAGCGAGGCGCGCTGCGAATCGCGGCGCCGGGGGACCGGGGCCGTGTCGCGCCGGGTCTCGCCCCGTTGTTCGGAAGCACGCTCGGCCGAGAACAGCCCGGCCACTTCCGGGTCGCAATCCTCGACGTCGAGAGTCCCCCCGAAATCCCGGGGATGCCAGTCGATATCCCCCCATTCCCCGCCGTTCCAGGTCGAACTGTCGGCGCAAGGATGGGCGTTTTCAACCCAGCCGTCCTCCGGAAGCTGGGACAAAACCGACAACGCAAAGAGGAGCGCGGTGGACATGGCGGCGGCAAGTTACGGGCGGCAGGATTTCCGGAACAGCGCGAGGGTGACGGCCGTCACGATTGGGGCGGAATTTTTTCGGCGGGCGTTTTACGGGCCTTTTCAAGGGCCTATTTCGCGGGCCTTTTTGCATTTTATGCCCCCATGTCCGCCGCTTCCGCGTCCGCGTCCTCACCGACTCCCCGCGAGACCCTTTTCCAGGGCGTGCGCACCCTCGTCGTGAAGGTGGGCACGCGCGTGCTGTGTCCCGAGAACGGCCTCGATGAGACGCGCCTGGCGCATTTGACCGCGGGCATCGCGGCCTTGCATGATCGCGGTTTCTCGACGGTGCTGGTGACCTCGGGGGCGGTGGGCGTGGGGGTGGGGCTTCTCGGGTACGCGCAGCGGCCCGCGGCCTTGGCGGAGAAGCAGGCCTGCGCGGCGGCGGGGCAGATCCGGCTGATGCAGCGCTACGCCGACCTGTTCCGCGCGCGCGGCAAGGTGGCCGCGCAAATCCTGCTCACGGGCGAGGACTTGCGCGATTCCGTGCGCTTCAACAACGTGCGCCAGACGGTGAAGACCTTGCTCGAGCGCGGGGCCATCCCGATCCTCAACGAGAACGACTCCGTGGCCACCGAGGAGATCAAGTTCGGGGACAACGACAAGCTGTCGGCCGACGTGGCGCAATCGCTGGAGGCCGACCTGCTGGTGATCCTCTCGGACGAGGAGGGGCTCTTCGACAAGAACCCGAAGAAGCACAAGGACGCCAAGCGGATCGAGGTCGTGGAACGCATCACCCCCGACATCCTGAAGCTGGCCGACGCGGCGCCGGGCTCGTCGGTGAGCACGGGCGGGATGAAGGCGAAGCTGGCGGCCATCCGGCAGGCCGTGGAGGCGGGCACGCCCGCGGTCCTGGCCAAGGGCGACGGGGCCAACCTGCTCGACATCGTGACGGGCAAGGACGCCGGGACCTTGTTCCTCCCGCGCAAGCGCATCGACCGCAAGCGGCGCTGGCTGGCCTTCGTGACCAAGCCCCGGGGCAAGCTGTTCCTCGACGCGGGCGCGGTGAGCGCGCTGCGCGACAGGCCGGGAAGCGTCTTGGCCGCGGGCATTCGCCGGGCCCAGGGCGATTTTTCCGCCGGCGACTTCGTCGAGTTGTGCGACGATGCGGGCGAGGTGATCGGCCGCGGGCGCGTGTCGTATTCGGCGGCGGAAGTGGCGAAGATCAAGGGCCGCAAGAGCGCCGAGATCCCGGCGCTCCTGGGCCGCACGGGCCCGGGGGAGGTGATCCACAGGGATCGGCTGGCGGTGTACTAGG
>CBFGVC010000080.1:0-8828 GCA_965652255.1 uncultured Fibrobacteria bacterium
TCCTTCACGTCGCGGCCTTCGAACAGCACGGCGTAAAGACCCTCGAGGATCCGCATGCGGATGCCCAGCTGCGGCAGCTGGTCGTGCACGATCTTCACGGTGTGCACGCCCTCCGCCGTCTCGCCGAGCTCGGCCACGGCCTCGTCGAGGGATCGGCCTTGGCCGATCAGGCGGCCCACCCGGAAGTTGCGGCTCAGCGGCGAGGTGCACGTGGTGATGAGGTCGCCGATGCCGGCGAGGCCGAGGAAGGTGAGGGGATCCGCGCCCGTCTTTTCGGCAAAGCGTCCCATCTCGGTGATGGCGCGGGTGAGCAGCATGCCCTTGGCATTGTCGCCGAGCTCGAGCGCGTCGGCGATGCCGGTGGCGACGGCGTAGACGTTCTTGAGCAGGCCGCCCAGTTCCACGCCCTGCACGTCGGGGTTGCCGTATACCCGGAAGTAGCCGCAGGAGAAGGCTTCCTGGGTCGCGGCGATGACCTCGGGGTGCGGGCTCGCGATCACGGTGCCCCCGATGCGCTTGGCGGCGATTTCCTTGGCGAGGTTGGGGCCGCTGAGCGCGCCGATGCGGCGGCAGGGCGTTTCCTCGGAGAGGATCTCGCTCATGCGCTTGAAGCTGCCGGGCTCGAGCCCCTTGGTGGTGCTTACGATCATCTGATCCGACGAGAGCGCGGGAGCGAAGAGACGCACGGTCTCGCGGAACCATGGGCTGGGGATGGCCACCAGCACCAGGCCGGCGCCGCGGATCGCCTCTCCCGGATCGGCGGTGGCGGTGATGTTCTCCGAGAGCCTGAGGCCGGGCAGGTAGCGCGAGTTGACGTGCGTGGCGTTGAACTCGGTGGCGAGCCCGGGCTCGCGCATCCACAGCGTCACGGGAATGCCTTTTTGGGCGGGGATATCCGCCAGCGCGCTCCCGAAGGCGCCGCCGCCGATGATGCCGATGCGCCCGACGTTTCCGTCCTTCATGCGCGGCCCGTCTTGCCCGCGGCGCCCAGCTTGCGCGCGGTCTCGACCAAGGTCTTCAGCCCGAAGCCCGTCGCGCCCGCCTTCACGTACTTCCACGGGGAGGTGACGAAGGCCGTGCCGGCGATGTCCCAGTGCGCCCACTTGACGCCCTCGGGGACGAATTCCTGCAGGAACAGGCCCGCCGTGATCGCGCCGGCCTCTCCCTTGCTCGTCACGTTCTTCATGTCGGCGACCGGATCGTCCATCCACTCGCGGTATTCGGCCTCCAGCGGAAGTTCCCAGAACTTCTCGCCCAGCTCCGCGCCCGTGCGCTTCAGCGAGGCCGCGAAGGCCGCGTCGTTGGCCATGAGCGCGGTCATCGCGGGCCCAAGGGCCCGCACCGCCGCGCCCGTGAGCGTGGCGAGGTCGATGACGTGGGTCGCGCCCAGCGTGCCCGCCTCGTAGAGCCCGTCGGACAGCGCCAAGCGCCCCTCGGCGTCGGTGTTGTCCACCATCACCGTCTTGCCGTTCTTCGCGGTGAAGATGTCTCCGGGAAGCACCGCGGCGTTTCCGGGGCGGTTCTCGGCAAGGCACAAGACCGCGCTCGCGTCGATCGGAAGCTTCAGCTCGGCGATCGCGCAGATGGCGGCCAAGGTCGTCGCGGCCCCCGCCATGTCGCACTTCATCTCCCACATCGAGGCGGACGGCTTGAGGCTGATGCCGCCGGTGTCGAAGGTGACGCCCTTGCCGACGATGACGAGCTTGGCGGCGTTCTTGCGGGACTTCGGCGCGCCCTTGTATTCGAGGGTCACCATGCGCGGCGGGCGGTCCGAGCCCTTGCCCACCGTCCAGATGCCGAGGAATCCTTCGGCCTTCAGTTGCTTCTCGTCGCGCACCCTCACTGCGAGCCCGTGCTTCTTGCCCAGTTTCGCCGCCACATCGGCCAGCGTCGCGGGATCGAGGTCGGAGCCCGGCGTATTGACCCAATCGCGCAGGTTCTTCATGTGCGCGAACACGATCGACGCCTCGGCGAGCGCGCCTTCCGCGGCGCGCCGGTCGGCGGCCTTCACGCGCAGGGTCACCGTGACTTCCGGCCTCTTCGCTTCCTCCTTTTTGCCCTTGTAGGCGTCGAAGGAGTAATCGGCGTAGAGCAACCCCTCGATGGCCGCGCGCGCGTCCCCGAGGGTCGCGCGGTCGAGCAGCAAGGTCGCCTCGCGCGCGCCGCGCGCCTTGGCGGAGTCCAGCGCGGCCGCGGCGGCCAGCCGGATGCGCTCGCCCCGGTCGAGGCCTTTTTTCTGCGGGAGCCGCGAAACCAGCAATGAGCGCTTTCCGTCCCGGAAAATGTCCGCGTCGGCAGTGACGGTCTTTTCGGCCTGCGCCGAGAGAAGGTCGGCGACGAAGGATCCCCAAACAGCGGCGTCATCGGCGGTGAGTCCCCCCAATTGGCGTTTTTCGTCGCTCCACAGGACCTGGAACGCGGGTTTTTTGGAGGCTTTGTCGGAAGTTTCGATGAGAATGCGCATAGGGAGAGAAGTTAGTTGGGATAGGGATCAGGCGGTAGGTGGGGAGAAAGGGCGGGGAGGGCGGGATGGGGGCCCCTGCTGTCCCCCTCCTCACTTCTTCCTCATCCCCCCTTACCCCCTCCTCATCCCCTCCTTCGATTGGCTCTGTATTTGCTCCATATTGGTGAATAGTGGGCCTAGAGTGGCTAAAATGGTTCGACTGTCCGTGCATTGATTGACAATTCACGGCAGGGAAACCATAATAGTTAACATTAAATGACAAATAGGGGGTCGCGATGAAGGATTTCATGGTTCACCAAGCCAGAACCTTGGCCGCCCTCACCGAAATCAGCAAGCTGTTCAGCTCGTCGCTCGATTACGCCGAGGTCGCCAAGCAGTGCCTTTACCTGCTTTCGGACATCCTCGACCTGGAGCGGGGCACCTTGCTCATGCCCACGCCCGACCGCAAGCACCTCACCATCAAGGCCAGCGTGGGGTTCACGCCCGAGGAGATCCGCGAATCGGTCTACAAGGTGGGGGGGGACTTCGTGGGCCGCGTGTACAGTTCGGGAATGCCCATGGCCCTTCCTGACGCCGACGAGGTCGAGGGCGTTCCCACGCCGCGGCAGGCCAACGAGGAGTTCAACCTCTACCGCATCGGCTTCATCGCGGTGCCGGTGACGCTCGACGGGCGCCCGGTGGGCGTGCTCACGGCGCACCGCACCTCGCGCTCCACCACCATGGTGGACGAGGACATCAAGGTCATGAAGATCGTGGGCTCGCTGCTCTCGCAGACCCTGCGCATCGCCGAGATGATCCGCGAGGAGAACAGCCGCCTCGTGCAGGAGAACAAGGAACTGCACCTGGAGCTGGAGGAGCGCTACAACCCCGAGAACATGATCGCCGACTCGTCGGCGATGGCGAAGACGCTGGAGATGGTGCGCCGCGTGGCGGGAACCGACGCCATCGTCCTCCTGCGCGGCGAGAGCGGCACCGGCAAGTCGCTCCTGGCGCGCAGCATCCACTTCTCGAGCCCGCGCAAGCGCTCGCCCTTCGTGATCGTCAACTGCGCCTCGCTGCCGGCCACGCTGATCGAGAGCGAGCTGTTCGGCCACGAGAAGGGCGCCTTCACCGGGGCCTTCGCGCAGCGCGCGGGCCGCTTCGAGGCCGCCGACGGCGGCACGCTTTTCCTCGACGAGATCGGCGAGTTGCCGGTCGAGACCCAGGCGAAGCTCCTGCGCGTCATCCAGGACGGAACCTTCGAGCGCGTGGGGTCGTCGAAGACGCTGACGGTGAACGTGCGCCTGATCTGCGCGACCAACGCCAACCTCGAGGAACAGATCCGCAACCGCGAGTTCCGCGAGGACCTTTACTATCGGCTGATGGTGGTGCCGGTGCAGGTGCCGCCCCTGCGCGCCCGGCGCGAGGACATCCTCCCGTTGTGCAACTACTTCCTCAAGAAGTTCACCACCAAGTACGGCAAGCGCGTGTCGATCTCGCGCGAGGTGATGGACTTCCTGGAGGGCTACGCCTGGCCCGGCAACGTGCGCGAGCTGGAGAACACCATCGAGCGCACGGTGGTGCTGGCGGGCGGCGAGACCCTCACGCCCCGCGACATCCCCATCCTCGAGACCTTGGTGGCGCCTTCCGCCGCACCCGCCGCTCCCGCGGCGGCGCCCGCCGCGCTTCCCCAGGCCCCCGCGCCCGAGCCGGAGCCTGCGCCGGGCATCGTCACCTTCGGGCCCATGCAGGGGCGCACGCGCGAGCGCCAGCCTTACGAGCGCGTGCCGCTGCGCGAGAAGGACATCCGCGAGGCGATGCACAACGCGGGAGGCATCCAGACCCACGCCGCCCGCATGCTGGGCGTCTCGCTCCGCCAGCTCCGCTACGCCCTGTCGCGCTTCGACATCAAGGCGACGGAGTTCAAGTACTGACGGCTTGCGGCGGAACGTGGACGGCCTGGGGCTTATGCCTCACAGGTGAAAAAAGCACGGCATCACAACATCACAACAATAGAACGCACGCGGGAGCCCGCCATGCGCTTGCATCCCTATTGTTGTGATGCTGTGATGTTGTGATGAAATAGCTGGATCTGGGGAGGCGCGAGTCACCGTCTGTTCTTCGGCGTATACCCGCCCTTCCTCGGCGGCGGCTTCTTGCCGGCACGCGCCTTCGCTGTCCGCTGTCCGCTGTCAGCCGTGAGCTCCTCGTCCACCGGATCCACCTTCACCTTCTTCCGGTTGAGGATCCCGTACTTGTCGGGGATGAGGACGACGAGCATCTCGAGGTTGTTCGTGCCGGGGAACATGTCGAAGGGCATGGCCTTGGCCACCATGTATCCCTGCTTGCGCCACCTGTCGATCTCGGCGGGCATCACGTTCATGTCGCAAAACAGGTAGGCGACGCGCCGCGGCTTGCGTGAAGCCAATAGCGGAATCACGCCGGGCGCCGTGCCCTGGCGCGGCGGGTCGAGCAGCAGGATCTCGGGCCCGTCGTCGGGCGGCGGAACCATCCGCGTCAGCGACTTGGCATCGATGCGCCCGGCCTCGAAGCGGATGTTGCGTTGCCGCGCGGCCCCGGCCGCGCGGCGGGCGGCGTCTATGGAGACCGGCGAGCCTTCGATTCCCAGCGCTCCGGCGCAGCGCGCCGCCAAGGGAAGGGTGAACAGGCCGCAGCCGCAATACAGGTCGAGCAGCTTGTCGGCGGCTTGCGGCTTGAGCGCGTTCACGACCTCGTCGAGGAGCCGGGGCAGGATGGAGAGGTTCACCTGGAAGAAGCCGGTGGGATGCAGCAGGTAGCGACGGTCGGCCACGGGAACCGGCAGGAATTCGGGCCCGAACAAGGTCTTGACCCGGAAGGCCCCCTCCGAGACGCGCGCCTCGAGGTAGTAGTCGGACCGCGTCTTGTCGAAGAAGACGTGGGCGGCCTTCACGCTGGAACCCTCCGCGCGCGCGAGGTGCCCGGCGAGCAGGCCGGCCTTGCGCACCACGTCGGCGTTGAGGCGGAAGACGTTGAAGATCACCATCAACTCTTCGCCGCCGCGCACGATCAGGAAGTTGAGGGCCGAGGCGAGGGGGCGATAGGCATCCTCGTTCAGCTTTTCGAGCGCGAGGTTGTAAACCGCCTCGTGCGAGGCGGGCTCCAGCGCGTCGATCCCGGCCTTGGCCGCGCCGCCGAGGCGCTCCAGGAAGAAGTCCCAGCGCCAGCGGTCGCCCTTGCGCACGAGCCGCCGCTTCGACGTCGAGCGGTAATGTCGGGGCAGGGGCGAGGGCAGGACGCGCGTGGGCTTGTCGGGGAGATTGTGCAGCGTCCACCACTTGCGGATGGCGGCGGTCTTCAGGTCCAGCTCGGTTTCGTAGTCGAGCAGCGCCAGGGGCGCTGGCTCGGGATCGAGCCTGGGGCCCAGGCCCGTCTCGTTGGCGACCTCGCGGATGAGCGCTGAGAAGGCGTCCTTGGGATTGGAGTAGGGAGCCGGATGTCGGGGGTCGGGAGAGGAGCCGCGAACGGCGCCTCGTCGCGCGCCATCCCCCGACTGCGCCCGGGAACCGTGGGTCGCCCTTACCCTTCCTTCCGGCTCCCGGCTCGCGGCACCCGGCTCGACAATGCGATCATCCCGAAGCTTCTCCCGCTTCTCGGCTCGTTTTTGCTTGCGGTTCGATTCGGGACGGAACTGAAAACGGGTCATGAGCGGCTTTCGGAGGCGCGGAGCGTGTCGGCGATCAGCGGGGCGAAGCCCGGTTGGCGGAAGAGATAAGGTTCCAAGGTGAAGGTCACCGCGGGGTGGAGGGCGCGCAGCCGATCCAGCTCGGCGGGAACGTCCTCGATCATGTGGCGGCCGATGAACACCAGCAGCGGCAGCACGCGGATGCTCGTGCAGCCGGCGGCGACGAGCCGCGCGGCGGCGGTCTCGAGCCTGGGTTCCTGGTTCAGGAAGGCGTGCTCGAAGCGGCGGGGGGGATCGGCGGCGGCGAGCTTGTCGCACAACTCGCGGATCTCGGCCTCGGTCCCGGGCTCGCGGCTGCCGTGTCCGAGAAGGATGGCCCCCGGCGAGGCGGGAGGTTGTGGAGGGGACGGGATGCGCGAAGCGGACATCTTCCAAAGGTAGAATGCCGCGCAACGAGGTGTAACCGCGCGGGATTTCGACGGGCGCGACGTTGCGGGCAATTCTCTCGCCGGTTTCGTTGCCGAGGCGTTCTCCCGGCGCATCCTCGCCGTCCGGTTCCTCGGCGCGACCTTGATGCTGGCCTCCATCGCGCTGGCGATGCTGCCGCCGTCCGGCTGAGGGCCCTGTTCGCCTCAGGACTTTTCCGCTTCCTCCTTCTCCTGCGACCTTTGCTCCTCAAGGGTCGGGCCGCCCTCGAGCCGGATCGAGTTCTCGATGCCGGGCTGCAAGGCGCGGATGAAGGCGTTGCGCAGCAGCCAGGCCACCGTGCTCCAAAGATCCGTTTGCGCGCTCGAGAAGGTGCCGCGGAAAGGGATGATGGTGCCCACTTGCTCCTCGGGAGGATTTTCGAGCAGCTTCGCCACCCCGGCCACGAGCGCCTCCCATGCCGTCCCGAGCAGGTTTCCTTCGTTCTTGTCGAGGTCGAGAATCTCGAGTCCGTCGGTCAAGGGCTTCACGTATCCCTTGAAGCCGCCGTCCTTGGCGGCGACTTCCGTGTACATGCCGAAAGTCCCCCGTTCCACGTCCACGTTCGCATAGGCGCGGAAAAAGGGGTTGAGCGTGGTGAGGTCCAGGGCCTCCACCTCGGCGTCGAGGTCGAAGGTGGGCTGCTCCGCCAACGGGGCCATGGCCAGGTTCACGGTGACGGGAGCGTGACCCATCGCCCGTGCGGTCAGTTCGAAGGTGGCCGGCAACAACTCCCGGTCCGAGTCCGGCTTCTCGCCGGTCCCTTCGCCCCCGGTTTCCTTCGCCTCGGTTGTCTTTTGCGCGTTGGTCAATCCCTTTGCCGTGGCGTGGATGGCGTCGATGCGGATGTCCACCGGAGGGGAGCGCGAGGAATCCTGGAAGTGGACGGCCCCGTCCTTGATATCGAAGCGGTTGATCGTGAAAGGAAAGAACCCCTCGATGGAATTCCCGAGGGAGGCGAAATCGAAGGCGGCCGTGTCGTCGGCGGGACCGGGAAAGAGGTTGAGGCGCGGCTCGAGGAGGCCGATCTCGCTGACGATCTTGCCCCGCAAAAGGGCCGTCCACTCGACGGAGAAGTCCACCCGCCGGGCGCGGAAGACGGGCAAGGTGTCGCCGCCCTCCAGCTTGTCGAACACGACGCCGTTCACCGCGTACGCGCCGCGCAAAAGGCTGATGTCGACGTCTTCCACGTAGGCGTGGTAGTCCGGAATGCGCGCCAATCCACGGTTCACCGCCTTGAGAAGGATGGCGGGGAGGAACAAATGCGCGGCGAGGATCAGCGCGAGGAGGATCGCGAGCGTCGTCCAGAGGATTTTCTTGCGCCGGCCCCGCCGTGCGGCCCGACCCGTGCTTGCGTTCGTCTTCATGTCCCCGGTCCTCCGGATGCCGACGAACGGGCCCCCCATGCTCCCGTTTCGACCACGCTTTGGAATCCATGTTTGGAATCCGTGCCGTCGGCCTCATGTTTTAAGAAACGAGGGTGAATCCCCGAAATCAACCGGGGGCCCAATGCTATATTCCCCGCGCGTGAATACCCCCGCGACCAAACGCACTCCGCTCCACGCCTGGCACGTCGCCCACGGCGCCAAAATGGCCCCTTTCGCGGGCTTCGAAATGCCCATCCAGTATTCGGGAATCCGGCAGGAACACGAGGCCGTGCGCTCCCGCGCCGGCCTTTTCGACGTCTCCCACATGGGGAACTTCCTTGTCACGGGCCCGGGCGCCATGGCCTACCTCCAACGGATGACCGTCAACGACGTATCGAAGCTCGCGCCCGGCGACGTGCAGTATTCGGCCCTTTGCCGCGACGACGGCGGCGTGCTCGACGACATCCTGGTCTATTGCGTGGACGCCGGGGACTACATGGTCGTGGTGAACGCCGCCAACATCGCCAAGGACTGGAACTGGTGCGCCACCCACCACAAGAAGTGGGAGGCCGACTGCGTGCTCGAGAACGCCAGCGAGTCGCTGGCGATCCTCTCGCTGCAGGGTCCCAAGGCCGAGGCCGTCCTCCGTGAAGTCGCCCCCGGGTACGAGGGCGGGATGAAAACCTACGGCTGCGCGCGGCTTTCCGTGCGCACGAGCAAAGGCGAGATCGCCATGCTCGTGGGCCGGACCGGCTACACCGGCGAGGACGGCTTCGAGTTTTATCCCGCCTCCGCCGACGCGTCGGCCGTGTGGGACGCGCTGATGGCGGCCGGCGCGCAAGTCGTTCCGGGCGGGATCCTGCCCGTCGGCCTCGCCGCGCGCGACACG
>CBFGVC010000081.1:0-8738 GCA_965652255.1 uncultured Fibrobacteria bacterium
TAACTCGTAATTCGTAACTCGTAATTCGTAACTCGTAATTCGTAACTCGTAATTCGTAACTTCTCCCCCATGTCATCCCGCCCTTCGTTGCTCTCGAGGTTGTTCCTCCTGCTCGGGATCCTGGGCTGCGGAATCCTGTTCCTGACCGCATACTTGTACCGGAGCACGGAGCGCCTGTTGACGGAGGAGTTGCGGGCCAACCTCCTGGGCGACCTCGAGTGGCTCACGACGCAGGTCGAAAACGATCCCGGGCTGCTGCGTTTCCCCCGCGCCGATTCGCTGGCGAAGGCGGTTTCCGCGGCCAAGGGGTACCGCGTGTCCGTGATCGCGGCCGATGGGCGCGTCACGGGCGATTCGCACGTGCCGCGCGAAAGGCTCGCGGAGGTCGAGAACCACGCCATGCGTCCCGAGGTCGTGCGGGCGAGGGCGAACGGGGTGGGGGAAGCCCGCCGGTTGTCCGTCACCGCGGGCCAGAAGATGTTCTACGTCGCGCGGCGTCCGGGACCCGAGGGAACCGAAGGGCCCATCCTGCGCGTTGCGGCCGGGCCGGCCACCCTCGATGGTTTCGCCGCCATCGCGCGGCGCACGGCATGGGCGGTCGTGTTGCTTTTCCTGCTTGCGGCGACCGTGATCGCCTTGTGGGTTTCGCGCAGCATCAGCCGCCCGCTCCTGCGCCTCCGCGACGGGGCCAGGGACGTCGCCAAGCCGTTGTGGTGGGATGCCCCCTTCCGCGAGGCGGAGATCCTCAACGAGGCGTTCACGGAGTATGCCGGGGCTGTGCAGCGATTGACGGGAGAGGTGCGCGCCGAGCGCGATCGCCTGCTTGCCTTGCTGGATCGCCTTGAGGAGGGCGTGCTGCTCCTCGACCGTGCCGGGCGCGTGCGGGCGGCCAACGACTCCGCCCGTCGCCTTCTACCCTTGCGGGAGCCCGGGGAGGAGATCGAGGGACGGGCCTTTCGCGATGTCGTGCGCCATGAGGGGTTGGGCCGCTGGGTCGCGGGCGAGCGGGCGCGCGGAGCCGGTGGCGACGCGCGCGAGGGAGTCTATCAGGTGGACAAGGGGCCGGACAGCTCGGCCGACCTCTTGTGCCACCTGCGCGTGCTGCGCCCCGAGGGAGCCGCCGAGGAAACCTTGCTCACGCTCGTGGACGTGACGAGCTTCCGCAACCTCGACCGGGCCAAGACCGATTTCGTGGCCAACGCCTCGCATGAGCTCAAGACGCCCCTTTCCTCCATCCTGGGCTATTCCGAGACCTTGCTCCACGGCGCGGGCGACGATTCGGCCGCCCGCGCGAACTTCCTGCGCAAGATCCACTCCAACGCCTTGCGGCTGCAGGCCTTGGTGCAGGACCTTCTCAACCTCTCGCAGCTCGAGGACGGTGAAACCGCCCCCCGCGTCGAGTTTCTGAGCGTGCGGGACTTCGCCCAGGAGGCGTGGAACCAGAACCGCATCACGGCCGAGAAGAGCGGGATACGCTTCGAGAACCGCATCCCGCGCGAGCTGACCTGGCGCATGGAACCCCGCGACCTCGACCTCATCCTGGGAAACCTGGTCGGCAACGCGGTGAAGTACAACTCTCCCGGGGGAAAGGTCCGCGTCGAGTGGGACGCGGCGACGCGGCGCCTCGGCGTGCGCGACTCGGGTGGCGGGATCCCGGCCGATGCCCTGCCCCGAATCTTCGAGCGCTTCTATCGCGGCGGGGCGGCGCGCGCCGGCAACGAAGGGACGGGCCTCGGGCTGGCCATCGTCAAGCACGCGGCGCAGCGCTACGGCATCGCCGTGTCGGCCGAGAGCGTGATCGGGGAAGGCAGCGTGTTCGTGCTCGAGGCGCCGGGAGAGATGGTGGGGTAGGGGGACGACACGACATCACAGCATCACAACAACAGGACAACGGGACAACGGAGCAACGGGGAAGCGGAACAACGGGGTCGATCGGAATGCGGCGTTCTATTGTTGTGATGCTGTGTTGTTGTATTGTCTGGCCGTTCCCTACCGGTTCCTGTAATAATCGCTGATCGGCAGCTCCGTGCCGTGCACCCTTTTCTTCATCTCGCTCACCTGGTCCAGCCGTTTGCGCTCGGCGCGCGTGAGGGATGAGAGCCCATGCTCTCCGACCTTGCGCAGGATGGGGTCGATCTCCTCCATCGCCTCGCGCAGGCGCTCGCCGTCGCGCATGGCCTTTTCCCAGCGGCTGCGGTTGCGGCGCTGCCGCCACTGCGCGAGGAATCCCCCGCGCGAGGGCGACCAGAACCACTTCAGGTAAATCCACGCGAACAGCGCGCCGCCCAGGTGCGCGATGTGCGCGATGCCGTCGCCCGCGTTGATCAGCAGCAGCGAGATGCCGATGAAGATCATCACGGCGTACTTGACGGGCATCGGGAACAGGAAGAACATCAGCAGCTGCTGGTCGGGATAGAAGCGCGCGAAGGCGATCAGAAGCGCGTAGATGGCGCCCGATGCGCCCACGATGAGCGCCGGATTCCCGGTGGCCCCGTAGAACACGAGCGAGCAGAGGCCGGCGAAGAGTCCCGAGAGCAGGTAGAGCCGAAGGAAGCCCCCCTCTCCCATTTCCCGTGCCACCGGCACGCCGAACATCCACAGCATCAGCATGTTGAAGAGGATGTGGATCACTCCGCGGAAGTCGTGCGCGAACATGTAGGTGAACACGCGCCAGACCTCGAATTGCCGCGTCACGGCCCACGGGTCGAGGGCGAGCAGCGGGAAGAGGATGCGGCCGCGGGTGAGGAAGTCGACGAGGAAAATGCCGACGTTGACGACAAGCAGGACGCGGATGACTTGGGGCATGGGGGAAAATTACGAATTACGAATTACGAATTACGAATTGGAGGCGGAAACTTGGAAATCAACGCATATCAAGCAGCCGCATCGGACGGATTCCCTGTGTTTTATTCGTAATTCGTAATTCGTAATTGAATCTACCGCTTCAGCTTACGCTTCAACGCCTCTTCCACCTCCGGCGGCACGAATTCCGAAACGTCGGCGCCGAGCGAGGCGAGCTCGCGCACGAGGCTGGAGGCGAGGTAGGTGTACTGCTCCGAGGGCATGAGATACAGCGTCTCGCAGTCGGGGTCGAGCTTCTTGTTCATGAGCGCCATCTGGAACTCGTGCTCGAAGTCGCTGACCGCGCGCAGGCCGCGGAGCAGCACTTGCGCCTTGCGCTCGCGCAGGCAGTCGACCATGAGTCCCGCGTGCGAGATCACCGTCACGCCCGGGATGTCGCGCGTGCTGGCGCGCACGAGCTCCGCGCGCTCCTCGAGCGAAAACAGGCTGGCCTTGCGGGCGTTCACGGCGACCACCACGTCGACGCTTCCGAACAGCTGCGCGCCGCGACGGATGATGTCGAGGTGGCCGTTGGTGATGGGGTCGAAGGCTCCGGGATAAAGGGCTCTGGCCAACGCGGGCTCCTGCGATGTGGAACGCCTAAACTAGCAAGGCCGCCGGGGCCCCCAAGGCCGGGAAAGGGGGGTCACTTCGGGCGGAAAAGGGCGATCGCGGACTCTCCGTATTCGAGGATCCGGTCGGCGCTCTCGGCGAAGTCGGGGGGCTTGCGCGCGGGGAATTGCACCACCCCGGTTCCGCCTTCGGCCAAAAGCGGCCGCATCGCGTCCCACAATCCCGAAAAGTCCCGGTCGAAGGGCGGGTCGGCGAAGACGACGGCGAAGGTTCCCGTCGCCGCCCTCTCGCAGAAGGCGCGCGCATCGGCTCGCACCGCGCGAACGGACGCGGCATCCGCCCCGCGCGCGACCAGGAGAGCGCGGTTCGCCTCGAGCGCGCGCCAGGCGGCCGGATGTTTTTCGACCAGCGTCACGCGGCTTGCGCCCCGGCTGAACGCCTCGAGGCCCACCGCCCCGGTGCCCGCGTAGAGGTCGAGGAACTCTCCCCCCTCGAAGGTTCCCCGCAGCACGTTGAAGATCGCCTGCCGCACCTTTCCCGAAGTCGGCCGCGTGGTTCCCGCGCCTGCCGGGGACTTGAGGACCGTTCCATTGAAGGCGCCGCCGGTGAGGGAGAGGGGCATGGGAGGAAGGTAGGAACGGAGAGGAGGAGGGACGAGGCGTAGATCGTGGATCGTGAAAAGCGCGACAATCCCTTGTCCGCGATCCACGGTTCAGCCCGATGCAGGTCGCATGCGGGTGGGGCGTATCATTCCCCACCCATCCTTCATCATTCTATCGGTTGTCCGTTATCCGCACGACATCGGCCATCAGGCCGGGCGGATTCCTCGCGCCCGGTCGGCGTCCCGAGCAAGGTCAGCGGGGAAATGAGTTCGGATCCCACTGCTGCGGGCGGGCGGGCGGAAGTCCGCGGCGGTACTTGGGAGGCGTGAAACTGTTCACCCACTGGATCGAGAACAGGTGCGACCGGTAATTCTCCTGGTAGCTCTCCACTCCATCCTTGGCGCGCTGGGGATTGATCGACTGCGCATAGCCGTAGTTGAGCGCGATGCCCGAGCGCCAATTCTCGCGCAGGCTCCATTCCTGGGCGACGCGCGCGTTGAAGGCGGGGCCGATCTCGGTGCGCACGCTGCTCCCCCTGCCCTGCGCGTCCCGTTCCCCCTGGATGCCCAGCAGGCCGAAGCCCACCGTGGTGCTGAGCGAGACGCGGTAGGGATAAACGAGGTAGGTCATGCCCGCGCCGACGATGAGGTCCAGCACGTACACGGGGCGAAGGAACGAGCCCTCGTTCGCCGTGTCGTTGTGAGCGAAGCGCCATTGCGGGTAAGGCGAGGAACGCGTGATCAGGTCCAAGGTCAGGTAGAGCTGGTCGTGAAGCTCGTCGTCTCCGTACCAATAATCCTTCAGGTACGGGTCGTTCTCCACCAGCCATCCCGCCTTCACGTCCACCATCAGGCCGAGCCCGCGCAGGCTTACATCGGGAAAGGGCGGCCTGTCCGGGAAATTGACCACGTCGCCGCCCGAGAAGCTCGCGTCGACGCGCGTGGGCGATGGGCCCACGCCGATCGAGAGAAGGAAGCCGTCGTCGAGGCGGGCTTGTTCCTCCTTCCACTTCGCGTAACGTTTTTCCCACTCGCCGTAGCGGCGTTGCCAGGCTTCGTGCTCTTGTTGCCACTGGCGGTAGGCTTCTTCCTGGGAAGCCGCCGGGGCCGGGGAAGGTTGTTGCGCGATGGCAACGGTCCCGAGGCAGCCAACGGCGACGAGCGCCCTCAGGGCGCTGCACCGGAAAAAAATGATCGAAGCCCAAAAATTCACGGAATCCCCGAAGCCGATGCGATTTTCGCGGAGGATCGCAACAAATTTCAAAAACGCGACAGGGAAAAGTATAAACGTGGCCTTGGCGGGCTTTTTGATCAGTGCACGAATGTCATTATGTCCAAAAATACGGCCATCCGCTCCCCGCGTTTTTCCAGAACCATCCGGCGTATGCCGAACGGTGCGCGCGTGAGGCGCTGATGAACAAAAAAGCTCCGAATCCCGGAGATTCCGGAGGAATCGCAGGAACCGGTCGCCCGGAAGGTGCGGAGCTCGAGCCCGCCCCCTTGCGTGGCGGAACCCGTCGCGGGCGGCGCGAGCGTGATGCCATGGGTCGCCGCGGAGGCCATGAGCGAATCCAGCGCCCCCGCGATGCCGGCGGCCGGCAAGGTGCGGTCTCCCGCGAAGGCGGAGTCCGGCTCGAGCCGGACCGTTCCTGAAAACTCGAACGCATAGGCGTCCGCCGCGTCCTCGAGCTTGTCCGCGCTGCTCACCTTCAGGTTCGCGCCGGGGAAGAGGATCAGCGCTTCCTGGATGGCGCTGAGCGCTTCGCCGCTGCGGGCGGTTCCACGGAGGAGGAAACGATCCGGGGGGGTGAACGACGAAACGCTCATTGTCCATGCGTCGTTCTCGAGGGGAAGGGTTTCGAACTGGTCAAGCCATGCGGTGGAAAGGCCCAGTGACGCGTCGATCGAGCGCGAAGCGGCATCGCGCAGCGCCTCGACGCGTCGCAGGGAGTCCGCCTTCGCCTTGGCGTTACCGCCCAGGAATCCAGGCACCGCGGGAAGCTCCGTCCACCGCGGCCATTGGGGTCGCGACAGGAAGAGAAGTCCGGCGCCCACGAGGAGCAGGATCAGGCCCGCGAGCATCGCGCGGCGAGCGGGCCCCGAGCCGGGTCTTTCGGGCTTCCCGGGCTTTTTCGGAGTCCCGGCCCGCAGGTCGCGAAGGAGGTCGAGACGCAGCATCAGGTTTCCTCCGCCAGTCGAAGCGCCAGGCCCACCGCTGCGGCGTAAGGGCCTCCCGGCCACGCTTCGGCGAATTCATCGGGATCGGGGCCGGGCATCCCGGCGTAAGGGTTCAGCGGCCGGAGCGGAGCGGCGAGTTGCGCGCGCAGCAATTCCTGAAAGTCGGCATCCGCGGCGAATTCGCCGCAGAGCAGCGCGGCCTCGGGCCGTTCCCATTCCTCGCCCGCGCGGGCGAGGGCCGCGCGCAATCCGCGCGCGCGCCGCAGGAGGCCCTCGGCGCGCTCCTGGTCATCCGCATCGGGATGCAACGATTCGCCGCCGTCGCGCTCCAGGACGATGCCCTCCAACCTTCCGTCGCGCAGCCGGAGGGCCGTCGCGGCATGGCGCTCGGCCTGGATCAGGACGATCCGCGACGGCGCGGGCATGGAGGCCACGGAGGAAAAGACGTTCGCCAAGGCGGCAGCGTCCACGTCGAGCGCCGCGAGGGGGACGCCCGCGGCGGCCTGCAGGGCGTCGCGGATCGCGACGGCCCGCTCGCGCCTGAAGGCGGAGACCGCATGACGCCGCGCGACCGCGGCTTCCGCGTCGACTGCGTCGATGGGCGCGAAACCGAGCACGTATTGCCCGGCGGGCCGCCCGAGGTAAAGCGCGGTCTCCCACGCGAGGTAATCCTGCGCGTCGGCGGGAGCTTCCACGATCCGGAAATGCGCGTGCGCGGCGGGAACCGAGGCGATCAGGCGTTCGATGCGTCCCTTCGCGAAGTCGGCGAGCAACGAACGCGTCCGGGCCTCGAGATGCTCCCGGTCGTGCCAACGGGAGGGCTCCAGCGGGATCGCCGCCGCCGACAGGATGCGGCGCTCGTCGCGCGGCATCTCCACAAGGCGCAGGAACGTCGGTGCGACCTCGAGGGCCGCGAGGGTGGCGGGCTTTCTTGCCATCGCGACGAATTTTACCAACTAATCCCCAGCCTCCCAACCGCGGCGGCATTGGCGCGGCTTCGGGGCGGATTCCGCTCGCGCCTTGATTCGGGCGGAATTCCGTCAATCCGGGGCGCGATGCGCGGCCGTTGAGTCGCCAGGCGCGCTCACGCGCAAATGGGGGCGCATCGCATCCAGTTTTTTCGGCCCGATTCCCTTGACTTGCAACAGGTCCTCGATGCTCCGGAATTTTCCACGCGTTTCCCGGTGGGCGATGATCGCCTTCGCGGTGGACGGGCCCACGCCGGGCAGCGCGAGCAGGGCCTTTTCTCCGGCGGTGTTCGGGTCGATGGGCCTTTTGGGCGGAGGTTTTTTTCCGCCCTCCGCGCGCGGCTTGTCGGGCTTCGCGCCCGCCACCCCCGCCGCGAGGATTTCACCCGGCGCGTTTTCCCCGGCCTCGCGGGCCGCCCTGTCGGCGGCCAAGCGTCCCGGACGATCCTCGACCGCGCAAGGATACCCCCCCTGAGTTTCCCCTTGCCCGGCGAGGTCTTCGCGGGATCGCAGCACCATTGCCCTCAGGGTTTCCCAATCCTCGACGGGGCCGATGGTAACTCCGGAACGCTCCCACGCGCGCAGGGCGGCGCCCGAGGCCAGCACGATGGCGATGAAGGCGAGCGCGATTCTCTCGGCGGGCGCGAGCGCGGGAAGCCGGGCGAGCATGGCGGCGAGCACCTTGCGCGCGTCCCGGGATATGTTTTCGAAACGCCTTCGCAGCGAGGCGGAGAGGGGAAGAAGTTTCATGCGCGGGAATCTACACCGCGCGCGAAAAACCCGATGTGACCGCAATCACGGCCGCGAGGGCGATATTCGGGACGCGAGGGCCGGGAGCGTGACGGCCATCACATAAAGGGGATTCTTCGCGACCGGCCCATCGGATGGTTCGGGATTCTTCGCGCCCGCAGCTTCGGAGGGTATGGGAGAATGCAACGAAACACGGCGCGCCGCATTGTTCTATTGTCAACGCCGAATGGATGCCCTCCCATCCAAGGAAAGGATTCCGAAGGATCCCGAACCATCCAGCGAACAGACGCGGAAGGATCCCGAACCCACGAGGCGTCGGGTTCGAAGTATCCGTTCGTTCGTTACCCCTCCATCGCCGCCTTCACCAGCTCGTGGAAGAGCGGCGCGGGGCGGCGGAGGTTGCTGGTGAGCTCGGGGTGGAACTGTCCGCCCATGAAGAAGCGGTGGTTCGGCAGCTCCAGCACCTGCATGATGTTCTCGGTCGGATGACGGCCCGAGAACACGAGGCCCTTCTCCTCCAGTTGCGCGACGTACGCCGGATTCACTTCATACCTGTGGCGGAAGCGCTCGCGGATGCTCGTGCGGCCGCCGTAGATCGCGCTGGCGCGGCTGCCGGCCTTAAGCTCCACGTCGTGGCCGCCCAGGCGCATGGTGCCGCCCTTGTTCGACACGTTCACTTGTCCGGGCAGGATGTCGATGACGGGATGATCCACCTGCGCGCCCTCGTCGCGCACCTCCGAGGTGTTGGCGTTCTTGAGTCCGCACACGTTGCGGGCGAATTCCACCACCGCCAGCTGCATGCCGTAGCAGATGCCGAGGTAGGGGAG
>CBFGVC010000082.1:0-8682 GCA_965652255.1 uncultured Fibrobacteria bacterium
GCCGCGATGCGCGCCGCCTCGTCGAGCTGCACGGCCACGAGCTTGGAGATTCCCTTGATCTCCTGCGTCACGCCGTAGAGCATGTCGGACGCGGCCATGGTGCGCTTGTTGTGCGTCACCACGATGAACTGCGTCTGGTGGCTGAAGCGGCGGAGCAGGTTCACGAAACGCCCGATGTTGGCGTCGTCGAGCGGGCCGTCGACCTCGTCCATGATGCAATAGGGCGAGGGGCGCACGAGGTAGAGGGCGAAGAGCAGCGAGATGGCGGTGAGCGCGCGCTCGCCGCCCGAGAGCAGCGACACGCCGCGCATCTTCTTTCCCGTGGGGCGGGCGTTGATCTCGATCTTGGCATCGAGCGGGTCCACGTTCTCCTCGAGGACGAGCTGGGTCTCCCCGCCCTCGAACAGCGACGAGAACACTTCCTGGAAGTTCTTGCGGACGATCTCGAAGGTCGCGAGGAACTGCTCGCGCGCGGCCTTGTCGAGCTTCTTGATGGCGCGATCGAGCCCTTGGCGCGCGCGGTCGAGGTCGTCGAATTGCTTCTGCACCTCCTCGAGCCTCGCCTTCTCGGCCTCGTAATCCTCCATCGCGCCCGTATTGATGTTTCCCAGCGCGCGGAGCTTTTCCTTGTACTCGGCGATTTGCGCGGGCGCGGCTTCCGTGTCGTACTCGACGCGGTCGAAGACGACCTCCTCGGCGCTGAAATCCACCTCGTGCGCCTCGAAGATTCGCTCGCGGATGCCCTGCAGGGCCGCGCGGGCCTGCTCCAGCTTTAGCGAGCGGTCATGGGCGGCCTGGGTGGCCTCGCGTAAGTCATCCTGCAAGCGCCGCAGCAGCGTGCGCCGCTCCTCGAGCAGGGCGATCTTTCCATCGTACACCGACTTGACGGCGTCCCTTTCGGCCTCTTCGGCGGCGAGGCGCGCGTGCAGCGCCTCCATGTCGCCGCCCAGCGCCGCGGCCTTCTCGTGCAGCAGGCTCATCTGAACCGTCCACTCCTCGGCCTGCCCCTCGGAGCGATCCATCGAGGCGCGCAGGTCGCGCGCCGCTTTGTCGAGGTATTCGGAGCGCGAGCGCGCGGCCTTGAGGCGAGCCTCCGCCTCGGCGCGGGATTGATCGAGGCCTCGCCACTCCTGGTCGAGGCCGCGATAGGTTTCCTCCAGGCCGCGCACCTCGTCGAGCGCGGCCTGATAGCGGCCTTCGCGGGCCGCGCGCGCCTCGTCGGCCACGGCCCACTCGGCGCGCAAGCGTTCCGCCGCGTCCGCCAGCTCGCGCTTGCGGACGCTCATCGTCTCGAGCCTGAGGCGGTACTGCGCGACCTCCCGGTCGAGGGTCTCGGTTTGGCTCTCGCCCACCTGCGCGCGCGTGCGCGCGGCGTGCGCGGCCCGCTCGGCCTCGGCGGCGCGGGCGCGCGCCGAGTCGGACTCGGCCTGCGCGGCGGCCCGGCGCGCCTCCAGCCCGCGGACGGCCTCCTCGGCCGAGTTCAGGTCGCGCGCGATTTCCTCGAGCCGCGCCTTCGCCTCGGCCAGCTGCGTCTTGCGCTGAAGCAAGCCCGTCGCGGCGGCATCGCCCGAACCCGCCGCGCCGCCATAAAGCGCCCCGGAGGTATGCAGGCCGGTGCCATCGGGAGTCCAGAACCAGGCATCCTGTTCCTTCAACGAGTCCGCGAGCACGAAGGCCGACTCCAGGGAATCGACGAGCGCATGGTTGCCCAAGGCCCATTCCGTGAGCCCGGACCATTCCGCCGGTCCGCGCGCCACGTCGGCAAGCCAGCACTGGAAGCCGGGACGCCCCGACAGGTCGGGTCGCAGGCGCCGGAATCCGTTGGCGCCCCCGAAACCCGGAATGCCGAACACCGCCTCGCCCTTTTTCCCGTCGCGCAGGGCGGACAGCAGTTCCATGCCGCGCGCCTTGTCGGAGACGAGGACCGCCTGCAGCGATTTGCCCAAGGCGCGTTCCACGGCCGCCATCCGATCGGGCGGCACCTCGAGGGCTTCGCCCAAGAGCGACTTCACGCGATCCCGGGCCGACTGCACCAGATACTTGACGCCCGCATCGACCCCCTCGCCGGCGGCTTCGAGATCGGCCAGCACCTTGCGGCGCGACTCGAGCGCCGCCTGCTCGCGGCGCAGCCCTTCGGCCTCGGCGCGCGCGGCGTCGAGCCCGCGCGCGGCTTCTTCGGCATCGGCGGCCGCCTTGGCGGCGGCATCGGCTTCGTGTTTCGCTCGCCCCTCGGCTTCTTCCGCCTCGCGCAGCGCCTCGCCGCGCAGGCGCGAGGCCTCGGCGAGCCGTTCCATGCGCGCGTCTCGCTCGCCGACCCACTCCTCCTCGCCCGCCTCGAGGTGCCGCAATTCGCCCTCGGCCTCGCCGAGGCGTTGCTTGAGGCCCGAGAGTTCCTCGAGGGCGGCCATGCGCTCCTCGCCCAGCTCGTCGGCGCGGCCGCGGGCTTCCTGCAGCCGGGACGCCGCCGCGTCGGCGGCTTCGCGTGCAGCCAAGCTTCGATCGGCGGCGCCGGCCAGGTAGGCCTCCGCCTCGCCCGCCTCGCGCACGGCCTCGGCGCGCTGGTTCGCCATCTCGGCGAGCCTGCGGTTCGCCTCGTCGGCCTCGGCACGGAGGCGCCGGAGCGACTCGTCGAGGTGACCGGCGCGATCCCGCGCGCGGTCGCCCTCGCCCTCGAGGCGAATGGCCTCCGCCTGCGTGGCGGCGGCCTTGCGGCTGAGCTCCGTCACCTGACGTTCCTCGTCGGAAAGGGCGAGGCGCGCCTCCGCCAGCTCCGCCTCGCCCGCGGCGATGCGGGCGTCGAGCTCGGCCGCGCGGTTCTCCTCGCGTGCGCGCTCGAGTTGCAAGGCCTCGCTCTCGGCGGTGATGCGCTGCCAGGAATCGTGCTGATAGCTCAGCTCCAGCGCGCGCCAGGCGTCGCGCAGCTCGCGCCACTTCTCCGCCTTCTTCGCCTGCCGCTCGAACATCGAGACGTTCTGCTGCACGTGCTTGAGGCCGTCCTCGACGCGCGCGAGGTCCGCGGCGGTGCGCTCGAGCTGGCGCAGCGTCTCCTTGCGCTGCTGCTTGTACTTGGAGATGCCGGCGGCCTCCTCGAACATGGTGCGCCGCTCGTCCGCCTTCTCGGACAGGATGCTGTCGATCATCTTCGCCTCGATGAGGCTGTACGAGGCCGCGCCCATGCCCGTGTCGTAGAACAGGTTGTGGATGTCCTTGAGGCGGCAGGGCTGGTTGTTGATCAGGTATTCGCTCTCGCCGCTGCGGTAGGCGCGGCGGGTGATCATCACCTGCGTGTAGTCGGAAGGAAGCAGTCCGCTGTCGTTGTGGATGAGGAGGCTCACCTCGGCCAGGTTCTGGGCGGCGCGGTCCGCGGTTCCGGAGAAGATCACGTCCTCCATCTTGGAGGAGCGCAGCGCGCGGGCGCGCTGCTCGCCCAGCACCCAGCGGATGGCGTCGATGATGTTCGACTTGCCGCAGCCGTTGGGACCCACCACGGAGGTGATGCCCTCGCCGGGGAAGTTGACCTCGACGCGGTTGGCGAAGGACTTGAAGCCGGAGATGCGGAGCTTGGAGAGGTACATCGCGTTCCTGAAAAAGGGCGGCTTCCGCGCTATTCCCTGCGATCGATCGCGAGGAACGGCATCGGGGCCGGATACCGGGAAAAGTTAAGAACCGGGGGGGAATCGGGGCGGGAAAATCCCTCCCGGAGGCGCCAGCCGCGACAGCCGCTTCGCGCCCTCCCGATCTCGTGAAAAGACAAGGGGTTAAGGTCGCCCCTCGCGCCCGGTCAACTCAGCGGCGTCCAGGAACCAGGTCCTCGAGGCCGCGGCGGGGCGTGCGCCCCGTGTCGCGTTCGACCACCAGCTGATCGGTGACGCGGCGCCATTCGACGATCAGCAGGTCGCGTTCGATTTCGCTGTTGATGCGCTGGAACCTCGCCTCCTGGAAATCCTCGAGGGCGCGGATGAAGTCGTTGATGTCACTTCGCCCGTAGCGATACTCCTCCGTTTCGGCCCGAAGGATGGACTCCGTGAGCTCGAGGCGCTGGCGCGTCAGGTCCAGCAGCGCCGCCTGCGCCCGGATCCGCGCGCGCAGGGCATCCAGGTCGGTGCGCAGAGCGCCTTGGCGGTTCTGGGTGGCAAGCTTCCGCCGTCCCCATTCAAGCCGGGCGAGGTCCACCGAAGCTTTTTCGCGTGGCCGGTTCCAGCCCCAGTCGACGGACAGTCCCACGAAGCCCCGCGTGTTCTCGGAAAGGCTCCCCGGCCCGTCCCCCCACCCGACGCCCGTGAATACTTGCGCGCTCGGCAACAAGGCGTCGGCCGCCAGGATCGCCGCCAATGAATCCCTTTCCTCCAGCCGCGACAGAATCCGCATCGTGCGCCCGGAATCCAGAAATGCCCTCTGCTCGGCCTCGCGGTCGCCTTCCGCGGAAATGTGAAGGAAAGCCGAGTCCGGATAGATCCGGACGTCCCCGGGCAGGCCCAAGGAATACGCGATGGAGAGCGTGAGCCGGTGAAAGGCGTCCTCCGCCTCCAGCAGGCGTTGCCGCTTCCCCAGCATCTGCAGCCGGGCCTTGTCCACGTCGACCTGGTACGCGATCCGGCTTCGACGCATCGCCTCAGTGTTGTCCACCAGGCGGCCGGCTTCCTGCACGGCCGCCCGCGCCGCCCGGATGCTCTCGAAAGCGGACGCCCAGCGGTAGAATCGCTCCAACAGCGCGGCGAGGTACTCTTCGTACGCCTCGATGATCTGATGGCGCGCCACGATGTTCTCAAGGCCCGCGAGGCTGTCGGTCCACCGGTAGCCGCGCCCGAACGCATTGCGCGCGATGTCAACTCCGGCTTGCAAGGCGACGTCATTCTGCGCGCCCGTGCTGCCGAAGCTGCGGCGCTGCCAAGCCAGCGAAACGGAGGCGCCGGAGGCGGGGAATATCCCCGTGAGGGCGGCATCCAGGCCGGCCTGGGGTTCGCCTTCGAGATTCAGCCCCAACTCGCTGCGCACCGACAGTACCAGGTCGCGCGCCGGAACCGACAAGGTGCGGCGATAACCGAGCTCGAGCTCCTCGATCAGGATTTCCTCGAACATCGGATCGTTGCGGGCCGAGCGTTCGATGAACTCCCGCAAACCCACGGGGGTTCCCGCGCCCACGGAATCGGGATCCGGCGCCGGCACGACCACGGGGGGCTGGGCAAGGACGGCGGTGGCAAGCACGATTCCCGAAAGGAAGGTCAACGCGGAAGATACCCGAAACATCGGCATGTCATTCATCCTTCCCCCGCTTCCGGAAGACGCGCGCGGCCAGAAGGCGCGTCCCCATGCCCGCGGCATACAGCGACGGCACCAGCAATAGCGTGATCAGCGTGCCGAAGATGAGCCCCCAGCCCATGGCCAGCATCATCTCCGCAAGCATCGCGTCGTAGCCCATCACGCCGTAGGCGGTGGGAAACAGCCCGGCCACCGTGGTCAAGGTGGTGAGCAGGACGGCGCGCAGGCGGGTCGAGGAAGCCTCGGCGATTTGCGCGCGGATGTCGGCGAATGCGCCCCCGCGTACGTTTTCGTTCAGCTTCACGGTCATCACGATCGAATCGTTGATGACGACGCCCATGAGCCCCAGCACGCCCACCATGCCGAAGAACCCGTATTGCTCGATGCCGTGCATCCGGAAGGCGAGGATCACCCCGACCGCCCCGAAGGGGATGCTGAACATGATGAGCAGCGGCTTGAGCACGGAGTTGAACAGCAGCGCGAGCAGGGCGTAGATGAGAAGAACCACCCCCAGGATGGAGAGGCCGAATGTTCCCTGTGAGCGGCGGGTATCCTCGACCTCGCCCGTGAAGCGAAGGAGCGCGGAGGGCACGGAGGCCAGGAGCCTGGGGAACAACTCCCGCTCGAGCGTGTCGGCGACCTCGAGCGGGGTCAGCCCCGATTCCGGCGCGACGTCTGCGTATACCGTGGTCACCCTTTTGTACCGGTCGCGCTCGATGCTGGCGGGAGTGGTCGTCCGCTCCACGGTGACGACGTCGGAAAGGGGAACCAGGTAGCCGCCGCGGTTCTCCACCGGAAGGGCGAGCACCGCGTCGATATCGGCCTTGAAAGCATCGCGCGTGGTGAGCACCACGGGGATTTCCTCCGTCTCCCCGGCGATTTCATAAAGCACGGTTCCCTGCAGCAGGGTGCGCAAGGTGTTGGCGACGCCGGCGGGATCGATGGAAAGGCGACGCAGCACGTCGCGCCGCAGCTTGATGCGGTACTCGGGATTGCGCGGCGGACGGTCCACCTCGACCCCCGTCACGTGGGGATGGGCCTCCAGGGCCGCCGCCAGGCTGTCGGCAAGGACGGTCCGCCGTGCGTCGTTGTTCTCCAGCACCTGGATTTCCAGCGCATTTCCGGACTCATGCCCGAACCGCGAGGTGCGGTACTCGACGCGAAGGCCCTGCAAGGTGTCGGTCCGGGCGCGCCATTCCGAGAGCAATTGCCGGATGGATTTCCCCCGTTGGTCGCGGGGAACGATCTCCACCCGCATCGACGCCACGTTTTCCTCCACGGCCCGCCCCCACCGGCTCCGGGCGATGCTGGTGCGATGACCGATGAGCTCCTTGCCGCGGTACTCCAGCAGCATCTCTTCCACGTTTCTTGAAAGCTCCGCCATGGCGAAGCGATCGGTTTCAGGCGGGGCCTCCAGCTCGACCCGCACCTGGGTGGTTTCCTCGTTGGGAAAGAGGACGAAGCGCATGTCCCGCGTGAACGTGTGGGCGGCCCATGCCGACAGCATGAGAAAAGCCAGGAAAACCGCCCAAGGCGCGCGCAGCAAACCCCGCAGCATCCGGGCATAGGCACCTTCGACGCGCTCGAACCAGTGGGTGCGCCCGTCCGGCTTCTCCGGCGCGCCGTGCGCGCCTTGCCCTGAAACGGAAACACGGGGTTTTCGACGCAGGGAAAGGAACATAGGAAGGCGCGGCTCGAGCCGCATGTGGCCCGGAAGGATCAGGAGGGACTCCACGAGGCTCGCGATGAGCATCAGGGAGATGATGGGCGGCAGCACCTTGACCAGCTGGCCGAAGCGGTCGTCGAAGAACAGCAGCGGAACGAAGGCGGCGCAAGTGGTGAGGATGGCCGCGGTGATGGGAAGGCTGACGAAGCGGGCCCCCTCCACCGCGGCGCGGCGCGCGTCGAATCCGCGCGAGCGGAGGCGCGTGATGTTCTCGGCCACCACGATCGCGTCGTCCACCAGCATCCCCATCACGATGATGACGGCGGCCAAGGTCATGTTGTTGACCGTGTGCCCCATCCAATAGGCGCCGATCAAGGTGAAGCCGAAGCAGAACGGGATACTGAGCGCCACCCACACCGCCGCGCGGAAGCTGAGGAACAGGAAGAGCAGGATCAGGATCAGGGCGATTCCCAGCGAGCCGTTGGAGGCTATCAGCGCCAAGCGGGCGCGCACGTAACGCGATTCGTCGTCGAGCGGCGCCAGAACCACCGGCGAGCCGCCGCGCAGCCGCTCCGCGCGGTAGCGTGCCAATTCGGACTGCACGGCCTCGACGGCCTCGATGATGCCGATGTTGGCGTTCTTGACCACGTTGAGGATGACGGCCTCGCGGCCGTTCACCTTCTGGATGGAGCGGATCTCCTCGAACGCATACTCCGCGGTGGCCACGTCGGCCAGCCGCACGACGGGACCCGCGAACCCTCCCTGGACGATGATCCCTTGGAGATCGACGATCGAATCCAGTTGCGCGGCCACGGTCACCCGCGATTCATCGCGATCCCGAAGGGTTCCCGCGGGGCGCCGCTGGTTGTGGTTGCGGATCTCCGAAGCCAGCAGGTTCAGGGGGATGTTGTACCGCAGGAGGCTGCGCGGATCCGCGCGGATTTGCAGCTCGTCGCGCAGGAACCCGCTGCGGTTCACCGAATGGATCTCCGGGAGCGCGAGCAGGCGCTCCTCAAGGCGGATGGCAGCGGCCTGCAGTTCACGCCGGCGCGCCGCGTCCAGCAGGTGGGCGCTGCTATCGTACAGGGCGATGTCGAGGATGGCGCTGGCCGAGGATCGAAAATGCCGCACGCGCGGCTCCTCGAGGATTTCGGCCGGAAGGTTTACGTCCAGGGCGGCGGCGCGGATTTCCGCCACCGTTTCCCGGAAGCCTGGATTCCGGAAGTCGAGCTGGGCGGTCACCGTCCCGGATCCTTGCGCCGCGGAGCTCCGTATGCTTTCGACTCCCTCGACGCCTCGGAGCGCGTCCTCCAGCGGCCGGATCACGAAGTGCTCGACCTCCTCCGCAGTGGCCCCGGGGTACGTGACGGAGACGGAAACCCGATCGTTTTCGAACTCGGGCATTTCCTCCTTGCTGGCGAGGTTCCAGCACAGCAGGCCGCCCAGCAACACGACCGCCAACAGCATGTTGGCGGGAATATGCCTGTCGGCGAACCAGGCAATGATTTTTTCGGTGAATGACGGGGGCATGCGAGCCACCTAGGCTACAAAACACGGGCCCGGACGGCGAACGGGAACATCCATGCCGAACGCAATGGCGGCCGCGTTACACGCGGGCAATCCGCGCCAGTTCCTCCGGCAGCGGCGAGCGGAACGTCCGGCGGCCTTCGCCCGATCCCCACGACAACTCCGCCGCGTGCAGGAACATCCGCTTGAGCCCAAGCAGCCTCATCTTCGCGCGCGCCTCCGAGGGCTTG
>CBFGVC010000083.1:0-8557 GCA_965652255.1 uncultured Fibrobacteria bacterium
GCCAAGAATACTATATACCGCCTCCATGTCTTTCGCGCCCGAACTTAAGGTACTTGTCCTGCTCGGGGGAGGCATGCCCAAGGCCTATTGGTACGGCGCGGGCGATATTTCCGGGTCCGACCTCCGTCCGGGAACCCTCGTCGAGGTTCCGCTGGTGAACCGCAAGGTGCCGGGCATCGTCCTCGAGACAGGGACGCCCGAGCTCGACTTCGCCGTCAAGCCCGTCGCGCGCATCGCTCCGGATGCCGCGCGCGTCCCCGAGGAATGGATCGGGCTTTTGCGCTGGATCTCCTCGTACTACCTGACTCCCCTCCCCGTCGTCCTGATGGCCGCGCTGCCGAAGATCGCCACTCGGTTTTTGTTTCATCCGCCGAAACGGACGCGCAAGAGCCGGGAGTCGGGAGTCGGGAGTCGGGAGAATCCACAGGCCTTATCGTCAGCGTTGAATCCGACGGCGGAACAGAAGGTTGCCATCGATCGCGTCGCCGAGGCGATGGATTCCGGAAACCCCAAGACCTTCCTCCTCCACGGCATCACGGGAAGCGGCAAGACGCTCGTCTACCTGCATCTCGCGCGAAAGGCGCTCGACGCGGGCAAGCGCGTGCTGGTGCTCCTGCCCGAGATCGCGCTCACGCCCCAGACCATCGGGCGCTTCGAGGCGTTCCTCGGCCGCAAGGTGCCTGCCTTCCACAGCAGCCTCTCGGACCCGCAACGCCGGGATCTCTGGAAACAGTTGTTCGCCGGCGAGGCCGACATCGTGGTGGGCGCGCGCTCGGCCGCGCTCGCGCCGCTCGAAAATCTCGGCCTCATCGTGGTGGACGAGGAGCACGACGGCAGCTACAAGCAAGGCGACCCGGCCCCGCGCTACCACGCGCGCGACCTCGCGCTCTGGCGCGGGCGCGCGGCGAATTGCCCGGTGGTTTTGGGCAGCGCCACGCCCTCGCTCGAATCGTACCACGCCGCGACGACGGGGCGCCACGAACTCCTGGAACTGAAGGAGCGCGCCACCCAGGCGCCGCTCCCGCGCGTGCGGCTCGTGGACATGCGCGCGCAGCACGCGCTGCAGGGCCATCAGCCGCTTTCGATCCCCCTCCGCGACGCCGTGCAGCAAACGCTCGACGAAGGCGGCCAAGCCATCCTCTTCCTCAACCGCCGGGGCTACGCGCCGCGCCGCGTGTGCAACGCCTGCGGCGAGGCCCGCACGTGTCCTTATTGCGCCGCGACCTTGGTTCATCACCGCTCGCGCGGCGAGCTGCTCTGCCACCATTGCGGCTACACGACCGCCCTTGTCTCCGCCTGCGAGCACTGCGGCGGCACGGAGTTCACCGAGGCCGGGCGCGGCGTCGAAAAGATCGAGGAGCACTTGGCGGCGATCTTCCCCGGCGTTCCCGTGGCGCGCCTCGACCGCGATAGCACCGAGCGGCAGGGAGAGACCGAGCGCATCCTCGAGACCTTCCGGCGCGGCGAGACGCGCATCCTGCTGGGCACGCAAATGGTGGCCAAGGGCCACGACTTCCCGGGCGTGCGCGTGGTCGGCGTGCTCGACGCCGACGCGGGCGCCGACTTCGCCGACTTCCGCGCGGGCGAGCGCGTCTTTCAGCTGCTCGCGCAGGTGGCGGGCCGCGCAGGAAGGCACGGCGAAGGCGGGATGGTTTACCTTCAAACCTGGCGGCCCGAAAGTCCGCTGCTGCGACATGCCTTGGAGCACGATTACGGGGGCTTCTATCGCGATGAAATCTCCGCCCGGAAGGACCTCGGGTATCCGCCTTTCCGCCGCTTGCTGCTTTGCGAGCTTCAGGGATCCCGCGAGGAGGAAGTGCGCGCGGCGATGGAGAAACTCGCCGGGGTCCTTCGTGAACTGGCCCCGCAGGCCCACGCCGACGTGCTGGGCCCGGCCTACGCGGCGCTCAAAAGGATTCGCAACGCGTGGCGCCTGCACGCCTTGGTGAAGGGCGATTACGCCAACCAGCTCCAATGGCTCGCCGAGACGGCGCGCGACCGCATCGAGCCCGAGCTGCCGAAGGGCGTAAAGCTGCGGATGGACCGCGACCCGGCGAATTTGCTTTAGGCGATCCCGCTCAGTCCGGGTCGAGGATCCGGGGCCCCGCTCCCTCGCGGCCCAGCGCGTCCATCGGGTTGCGAAGCGGACAATCCTTGATCGACAGGCAACCGCAGCCGATGCAGGTGTCGAGCTGGTTCCGCAGGCGCGTCAACCGCTCGATGCGCGCGTCCAGCGCCGCGCGCCATGCGCGGGACATCCTCGTCCAGTCCGACTTGGTTGGAATCTCGTCGTCGGGCAGCCGGTCCAGCGCCTCGCGGATCTCGGCGAGGGGAATGCCCACGCGCTGCGCCACCTTGATGAGCGAAACCCTGCGCAGCACGTCGCGCGTGTAGCGACGCTGGTTCCCCGAGTTTCTCTCGCTGCGGATGAGCCCTTTGGCCTCGTAGAAATGCAGCGCCGAGACTGCCAGGCCGCTGCGGGCGGCGACCTCCCCCACGGTGAACTCCGACTTCCACATGGGCGGTTTCCCCCCGCCGAAGGCCTTGCCCCCGGCATTCCCGTTCCATTCCGGATTTTTCGACTCTCCCACACCCCCCCTTTACCTAAACATTACTTGAGGTAATATACTTCACGCGCACCCCTTTCAAGGATTCCTCCATGACCCCCACCTTCGCGACCGTCATCCACAAGTTCATCCGTTCCGAGATGTTCGGCGTCTCGCTCGCGCTCTCGACCTGCGATGCGAACGATGCCTCCGCCCTGGCGGAGGCGGTCGCGCGGCTCGAGCGCGTCGCGAACCTGCTTCGCACGCATGCCGATAAGGAGGACGAAGCGTTCCTCTCCGTCCTGCAAGCCAGGGAACCCGAGGCCGCCGCGCGCATGAAGCGGGATCACGAGGCGCTGGAAGCGCGCCTTGAAGGCGTGCTTCGGTCGGCGGCCTCGCTGTCGTCGACGCCTCACGCGCTGCGGGTCTCCGCCCTGCTGCTGCTTTACCTCGACTGGAACTCCTTCCTGTCGGCCTATTTCGCCCATCTCGACGACGAGGAATGCGCGCTGTTCCCCATGCTGGGAGACGCGCTTCCGGGAGTGGCCGCGATGGCCGCGGCGGCGGCCCAATTCCCCCCCGAAGCGCGGGCGGGGTTTCTCGACGCGCTGTGGAGGGCGCTCGCGCCCGGCGAGCGCGCCGCGATCGAGGAGGCGATGGCGGGACAGACGGTCACCGCGGCCTGAAGAACGGTTTGCTCCCCGCCCGGCCCTTCGTATGGTATTACCGAACCCGTTCAGGAGGTGCGCCATGCCCAAGAAAACCGCCGCCGAGCTTCCCGAAAAGAAGGCTCCCGTCAGCAAGCGGGCCGCTCCCCAAGTGCCGTTCGCAGACACCAAGGGGAATCCGGTGAACCCGGATTCCAAGCCCTGGATCCGCAACCGGGTTTCCGACCACGACAAGTCGCAACGGGAACGGGGAAGGCACTAGCCCCGCTCCGCACGCGGAACGAATTCCGTCCGTCTTGAAATCCGGGACGGGCAAATAGCAGATTTCCATGCGAGTCCCGGAGCCGCGCGGAAACCCTTCGCGATGCGGCTCCGTTCCGAAAACTCCCGCCCCGTTCCTGCCCGTCCCGTCCCCTCCCGTCCTGAAAGGTCCCGATGATCGTCGCGCCCCTGCCCGTGAACGAAACCGAGCGCCTTGCCGCGCTGAAAAGCCTGGATATCCTCGACACCGGTCCGGAGCCCGGCTACGACGACTTCACCTTGCTGGCATCCCAGATTTGCGAGACGCCCATCGCCCTCATCAGCCTCCTGGACGAGCGCCGCCAATGGTTCAAGTCCCGCGTGGGCCTCGATGCTCCCGAAACCCCCAGGGACATCGCCTTCTGCGCCCACGCCATCGCCGACCCGCCCGACATGCTGGTCGTGGAGGATGCCGCGAAGGATTCCCGCTTCTCCGACAATCCGCTCGTCGCCGCCGATCCCAACATCCGCTTCTACGCCGGGGCTCCACTGGTGACACCCGAAAATCATGCTCTGGGAACCTTGTGCGTCATCGACCGGCGCCCCCGCTCCCTGGACGCCTCGCAGCGAGCCGCGCTGCGCGCCTTGGCGAGGCAGCTGTCCGTCCGCCTCGAACTGCGTGCCGCCCATCTTTTGCTGACGCGGCGGAACGCCGAACTGGAACGTCTGAACGCCGAGAACAACCGCTTCGTCGGCATGGCCGCCCACGATCTGCGCAATCCCCTTCAGGCCATCGGAGGCTACGGGAAGCTGATGGCCAACGGCGTGATCGGCCCTGTGACGCCGGAGCAAGCCAAGGCGCTCGAAGCGGTCACGCGCAACTGCTCCATGATGCTGTCCCTGGTCAACGACATCCTGTCGCTTTCCAAGGTGAACGCGGGCGAGCTCGAGCTTGAGATCCGACCCGCCGACGTGGCCGCCCTCGTCGCGCGCAACGTCGACCTGAACCGCCTTTTGGCGGAAGCGAAGGACATCGCCGTCGAACTGCATGTGGCGCCCGGTCTGGCCCAGGTTTCCGTCGATCCCTTCCGCATCGAGCAGGTCCTCAACAACCTGATCGGAAACGCCGTCAAGTTCTCGCATCGCGGAACCGTCGTGAAGGTTTCGCTCGAACGCGCGGGCGGAGGCGTGAAGATTTCCGTGACCGACCAAGGGCAGGGAATTCCGGCCGACGAATTGCAGCGCTTGTTCCAGCCTTTCTCGAAGACGAGCGTCAAGGGTACCGAGGGCGAAGCCAGCACCGGGCTCGGCCTCGCGATTTCGAAGCGCATCGTGGAAGCCCATGGGGGCACGCTCGACGTCGAAAGCATATTCGGGGAGGGTTCGACTTTCAGCTTCACGTTGCCGGGGGGAGGAAGAGTGGATCGTGGATAGTGGATCGTGAATCGCAGGATCCCCCGGGAACCCGAGGATCCGATCCCCCGACACGTTCCGCGCGGCGCCCGGCCTTCACGAATCACTATTCACGATCCACTATCCACGATTCACCCTTCGTTGATCTCCCGCGTCTCCACCGCTCTTCCCGGCTCCCCTTCCGCGGCGACGCGGAGCATCGCGCGCCCGAGGCGGCGCGTGTCGGTGACAAGGCCCGGCAAGAGCCGCGAGAGCAGCGGCATCATGGGTTCCATGACCGCGTAGAACAGGCGATGAGAGAAAGTGCGCGACCGGATGCCGTCCAGCGGACGGATGAGCCCGGGCCGCATCATGTACGCGGCCCGGAACGGCAGCGCCTGCAAGGCTTCCTCGACCTCGCCCTTCGACCGCAGCGTGTGCAGGAGCGTTCCCCGGAAAGTCCTGCGACCGGGAACCACCCCCGCCCCCGAGACGTACACGAACGTCATGCCGGGATTCCGCTCCGCGAGGAAGCGCGCCACCGAGAGGGTCAGGTCCACCGTCACGCGACGATAGACGGAGGCGTTCAGCGTTCCCGGAGAAGCGCCGAGGCAATAGAGGCAGGCGTCGAATCCCGCGAGGTCCTCCGCGACGGAGGAAAGGTCGAACAGGTCGGGCAGAAGGATTTCGCGCAGCTTCGGATGGGACGCTCGGCACGGGCGTCGTCCCACCGAGAGCACCGACTGGACGCGAGGATCGGCCAGGCACTCGCGCAACGCGCCCTGCCCCACCATTCCCGTCGCGCCGAAAAGGATGACCTTCATCGCTTGCCCTTCGGAATCAAGCCTCCGCCCCGGGCCGGGACACGGTGAGCATCACTGCCGCCATCCACAAAAGGTCGGCGAGCAGAAGGTGCGTGAGCTGCATCCAGCCGGGTGCGAGCAGCGCGAAGTTGATGAAGCCCGCCAGCACTTGGACCACGGCCAGCGCGCCCACGATCGCCGCCCAGGTCCGCGTCGCGCGGCTTCCCGAGGAATAGAGCACGGCCGAGATCGCGGCCAGCCAGCCGGCCGCGAGCAGCGCCAGCACGGGATGCCACACGCGCAGGCGCACGAGGATGTGCGACCCGGGATCGAAGTCCATCCGGAATCCCTGGATGAGGGTCTCGGCGGGGAACAAGGTGTTGCCGAGCGCGGCCACCGCGCCCGAGGCGCCCGCCAGCATCAGGAGGACGAGGCCAGCGAGGCAGCGCTTGACCCAAGGGCCCGAGAGCGAGGGGCGGTCACCGTGCCAGCCGGCGCGCGCGGCGAGGGTCATCCAGCCCAGGAGGACGAAGGTGTTGGCGAGGTGCGCGGCCATCCACCAGCCGCGCGCGACCGACGGATTGTCGGCCACCATCTCGAAGATCACGAGCCCCGCGCCGATCAACGCCTCGATCACGAGGAAAATCGCCGACCAGACGACGAACCGTCGCGCGGGGTGCCCCTTGGCGAAGGTCCTGAAGGCGGAGAACACCCAAGCTGCCATCAGCAGCAGGAGCAATCCGCTGGTGAGGCGGTGCGAGAACTCGATCAGCGTCTCGACCGTGGGAGAACGCGGGATGACCATGCCGTTGCACAGCGGCCAGTGGTCGCCGCACCCGGCGCCCGAGCCGGTGATGCGCACCCATGCGCCCCACAGGATGACGGCGAGGGTGTAGAACAGCGAAACAACGGCCAGCGTTCGGTAGGATTTGATTGATTTCAGCATGTGATCAATTGCGAATGATTCGGGCGGAAATTCAACGCGCGTTCGGCAGGGACGACGCATGCGTCGTCCCTACGGGTTCCCCCGGCGTTGAATTTCCGCCAGTTTCACCAGCGCCTCCACGGGCGTCATCCCGTTTACGTCGATCCCCATCAACGCGTCGTACACCGCGCGGTGGACGGGGTTCTCGACCAGGATTTTCTCGGGGGTTCCGTTCGCCGAGAACAAATCCACCTGCGGCGCAAAGCGTTTTTCTCCCGGCTCCCGACCCCCGACTCCCGACTCGCTGCGACCTGCCGCCCTCTCCCCGCTCACGCCCACCGTCCCCTTCTCCTCGAGCTCGGAGAGGATCTCGTTCGCGCGCCGGATGACCGGATCAGGCACCCCCGCCATGCGCGCCACCTGGATGCCGTAACTGGAGTCGCACGCGCCGTCCACCACCTTGCGAAGGAAGATCACTTCGCCGCCTTCCTTGCCGCCCTCCTCGCGCACCGTGACCTGCGCGTTGCGCAGGCGCGGCAGGCGCGCCGCGAGGCGCGTCAGCTCATGGTAGTGCGTGGCGAAGAGCGTGCGCGCGGCGATGGCCGGATTCTCGTGCAGGGCCTCTGTGATGGCCCAGGCGAGCGAAAGACCATCGTAAGTGCTGGTGCCCCGTCCGATCTCGTCGAGCAGCACGAGGCTGCGGGGCGTGGCGTGACGCAGGATGGAGGCCGTCTCGATCATCTCGACCATGAAGGTCGACTGTCCGCGCGCGAGCCGGTCGGAGGCGCCCACGCGCGTGAAGATGCGATCGACGAGCCCCACGCGCGCGAAGTCGGCCGGCACGAAGGATCCCGCCTGTGCGAGCAGGGCGATCAACCCGGTCTGCCGCAAGTAAGTCGACTTGCCGGCCATGTTGGGGCCGGTGACGAGCACCACCTGCCGGTCGCGAACGTCGAGCTCGACGTCGTTGGTGATGTAGGTTCCCGGCTCGGCGAGCGATTCGACCACGGGATGCCGCCCGCCCAGGATCCGGAGCCCGGCCTCCTCGGCGATTTCCGGCCGCGTGAAACGCAAATCGACCGCCGAGACAGCCAAGGCCTGCAGCACGTCGATCGCGGCGAGCGCGCGGGCGGCCGCCAGCAGCGAGGGCGCCTCGCCCGCGACCTCGTCGCGCAGCCCGCAGAACAGCTTGTATTCCAGCGCGTTGATTCCGCTCTCGGCGCTCAGGATGCGGTTCTCCCACTCCTTCATCTCGGGGGTGATGTAGCGCTCAGCGCCCGTGAGGCTTTGCTTGCGCATGTAATGCGCGGGCACCTTGTCCTCGTGGGTCTTGGTCACCTCGATGTAGTAGCCGAACACCTTGTTGTAGCCGACCTTGAGGCTGGGAATGCCGGTGGCGTCCTTCTCCCGCTGCTGCAAGCCGTTCAGCCACTCGCGCCCGTCGCGGATGCCCGCGTTGAGCGCGTCGAGCTCGGGAAAGGCTCCCGCGCGGATCATGCCGCCCTCGCGCACCGTCAGCGGCGGGCGCTCGGTGAAGTGCGCGGCCAGCCGCGCGCCGCGATCCGCGAGCCCTGCGAGCGGACCGCGCTGCTCCGCGAAGAGCGGGGACCCAAGCCCGGAGAGGATGTCTCCCGCCTTCCCCGCCTCCACCAGCGAATTGCCCAAGCCCAACAGGTCGCGGGCATGCACGCGGCCCGCTCCGCACTTGGCGACGATGCGCTCCAGGTCGTTGATGCCCTGAAGGTGCGAGCGCAGCGCGCGCAACGCCTCGGGCTTTTCGAAAAGCTCCTGCACCGCGTCGAGGCGCGCCTCGATCGCGGCCTTGTCGAGCAGCGGATGGGTCAACCATTGCTTGAGCGCGCGGCCGCCCATGGCGGTCACGGTGCGGTCGAGAAGGTGGAAGAGCGTCCCGTGCTCGTCCTCGCCGTGCAAGGGTTTCAGGATCTCGAGGTTCCGCACCGTGGCCGCGTCGAGGGTCATGTG
>CBFGVC010000084.1:0-8298 GCA_965652255.1 uncultured Fibrobacteria bacterium
GCTGTACGTGGACAAGGACGGGAAGGCGGCGCAGCCGGTGCTGGGCCCGCGGCTGAAGATGAAGGACCTGAAGGGGCGTTCGTTGATGGTGCACGCGGGGGGCGATAACCACTCCGATCATCCGGCGCCCTTGGGCGGCGGCGGGGCGCGCATCGCCTGCGGGGTGGTGGAGTAGTCTCCCCCGTTACCCCCGATAGCCGGCTTAACGGGAGGGTTGGTGACGATCCACCTCGGAGACGGGAATACCCTTCTCCTCCAATACGCGGTTCCGCAGCAATACTCCGAACACGGCGAGCACATCTTCGAGCAGATTGCCTCGGTTGTAGGCTTCCAGCTTGACGGCTACGAGCTCGTCCTCATTGAGGCACTTCTCGAACTCGGTACGGGCGATGCGCATGCAGGCCATCTGGATATCATAGGCGTTCCGCGCCGCGACGATCTCGGGATGATTCTTCAACGACGGGTAGCAGCGTTCCAGGATCGCGGGCGCCTTGACTTTCGCGGCGATATCGCGCCCGACGTCGGTCAGGCTGATCGGGCTGTAGGCTTGCACTGCCCGGTTGGGATTGACGTGCTGATAAATGAGGTCCACCTTGGCCTCGAGCCGGGTCACCTTTTCGGTGAGCGGAGCGATGCCGTCGAGTTTTTCCCCGTGGCTGGCGAAGCGTTCGGTCCAACGGCCGCCCCGGTAGAGGATCCAGCCGCCAAGCGCGACGAGGGCGAGCAGGACGAAGACGCTGCTGTTGAGCTGGTCGATGAGTTTCGAAAGGATGGTTTCCATGGTTTCCCCCAAGGCATAATGTTGTCAAAAGACACCCGGATGTCCAGATGCACAGTGGCAAGATTTGTGCCGAGATGAAAGTTCTGGATTCAAGCGGAATTTCGGGTGCGGTGCGATGGACGAAGTGAAAATCGGGGCAGGGGGGATTCTGCCGGGGTGGCACTGTGTTTCGGGGACGCGATGAACGCGGGAGCCCCGCATCGCCTGCGGGGTGGTGGAGTAGTCAGGCAAGGACGGTTTCGGCGGCCTTGGTGCGCGTGGAGGGCTTGATCCGGATTTCGATGCGTTGGTCGAGCCAACAAGCGTTACACTGCCAAAAAAAGGGATCTAGTTCGCCTCATGGCATGTGTATTGAGGCTCTTCCCAAAGGTTACCGGCGCTCATTGCTTTCGCAAATAATTCACACGCCTCCAGATTGGATCGATATCCGAAAAACAAGGCGACGTGATCGATTCCTGATACCTTGCTGTGCTTTGTCAACCAAACGTCACCAGTCGTACTTATTCTGTTTTCCTGCAACTGGCGTTTGAACCTGTTAAATCGCGAGTCATAATCCGTTTTCCCACAGGCTGTAAACAGTAACGCAAACGTCAACGCTACGAATAGGGTTTGACCTTTCCTTGCTCCACTGTCAAGGACATAGAAGCGGCTCATCCCTTACCCCCCCGCCCGATCCTCGCCACCACCCACTCCGCGCCCAGGTTCTTCAATCCGGCCCCAAGCAGCAGCTTCGACCACGGAGACTTCGCCACCGTCAAAAGCGTCTCCACCGCATAACCCTCCTCGCGGCAAAGCGACCGGAAATCATCGAGGCTGAACAGGTGGATGTTGGGCGTGTCGTACCAATGATGCGGCAAGGCCCGCGAAACCGGCATCGTCCCCCGGCGCAAAAGCGCCAGGCGGTTGCCGACATGCCCGAAGTTCGGGAAGGCCACGATCGCCCGCGGCGCGATGCGCAGGATGTCGCGCAACACCTCGCGGGGGCGCTTCATCTCCTGCAAGGTGCGGTTCAGCACCGCGTAGTCGAACGCATCCGCGTCGAAGAACGTCAGGCCCCGATCGACGTTCGCCTGCACCACCGGCACGTTCTTGCGCAGGCACTCCACCACGTGGTCCAGCTCGCGGTCGAGGCCGATGCCCGTCACGTCACGCGACCAGAACAGCGCGTCGATGAACGACCCGTCGCCGCAGCCGAGGTCGAGGATGTGGCTGCCCGGCTTGATCAGGTTCGCGAGCGCCTCGAACTCCACCGACGCGCCGCCGTTGCGCACGCGGCGCGGCAGCGGTCGCGGCGCGTTCAGAGCCGGCTGGTGCAAAAAGCCCCGGATCACGTTCGAGAGGTGCTCCACCTCGAGGAGAAACGCGTCGTGACCGTGCGGCGAGCTCAGTTCCGCGACGGAGACCACCTTCTTGAGCCCCAGCAGCGTCTTCCCCAAATCGCGCGTCTGCTCGGGAGGGAACAGCCAATCGGACGACAGCGCCACCAGCAGGAACTCCGCCTGCGCGCCGCGAAAGGCGTTCTCCAGCGAACCGTGGCGCGACTCCAGGTCGAAGCGATCCATCGCATAGGTGATATGCAGGTAGGAGTTCGCATCGAAGCGCTTCACGAAGGAATCGCCCTGGTGGTTCAGGTAGCTCTCCACCTCGAAGCCCGTCTCGAACTCGGCGGGATCGGCGCCCGGGCGCACCGCGCGCCCGAACTTCTGATGCATTGCCGCCGCCGAGAGGTAGGTGATGTGCCCTATCATGCGCGCGTAGGCCAGCCCGCCGTCGGGGCGCGCCGGCTTGTCGTAGTAATCGCCGCCGTGGAAGTTCGGATCGTTCACGATCACCTTGCGGCCGATCACCTCGAAGCCGATGGCCTGCGCCGAAAGGCTCGCGGAGGCCGCGATGCAAAGGCACTTGCGCAGCATGCCCGGGAAGGTCACGGACCACTCCAGCGCCTGCATGCCGCCCATGCTCCCGCCGATCACCGCCTCGAGCACCTCGACGCCGAGGAACTTCACCAGCAGGCGCTGGGCGCGCACCATGTCCTCCACCGTGATCTTGGGGAACGAGGAACCGTACGGCTTCCCGGTGTCGGGGTTGATGGAGGAGGGGCCCGTGGTGCCCTTGCAGCCGCCCAGCATGTTCTGCGCGATCACGAAGTAGCGGTCGGTGTCGATGGCCTTGCCCGGGCCGATCATGTCGTCCCACCAGCCGGGTTTCTTGTCGCCCTCGTGCCAGCCCGCCGCGTGCGCGTCGGTGGTCAGCGGGGAGCAGATGAGGATGGCGTTGGAGTGGTCGGCGTTGAGCGTCCCGTAGGTCTCGTAGGCGATCTCAAGCCTCTTCAGCGCCGCGCCCGAGGCGAGCACGAAGCCCTCGGGCGGCAGGACGATCTCCGCGATGCGGGTCTCGACGAGGAGGCGGTTTTCGGGAGCCTGGGACATTGCGGGTAAATCTAGATAGGGAACCGGAGACGACAGACAGGGGGCATGGGCCGTGTAAGGGCGAGCCATGGCTCGCCCATACCGAAGGAGTGTATCTATAGGCCCATGCCCGAGCTCCCCGAGGTCGAAACCATCCGCCGCGCCCTGGCGAAGCCCCTCGAAGGCCGCCGCATCGCCGCGGCCGAGCTGCGTCTGCCGCGCCTCCTGCTCGGATTCCCCGCCGCCGACTTCGCCGCGAGGCTCAAGGGACAAGCCATCCGCAAGGTGATCCGGCGCGGCAAATACCTCGTCCTGGAACTCTCGAAGGACTCGCTCATCATCCACCTCGGCATGACCGGGCAGCTCACCCATGCGAAGCCGAGCGACGAAGAAAACCCCCGCTTCTTGCGCACGGTGACGGGATTGCAAAAGCCCGAAGGCGCGCACCCGGTCGACAAGCACACCCACCTCGTGCTGCACCTCGCGCGCGACGGTCGCCTCATGTTCCGCGACCCGCGCACCTTCGGAAAGATCGTGCTCGTTCCCGGAAAAGCGTGGGACGATCATCCCCGCCTGCGCAAGCTCGGCCCCGAGCCGCTGGAGATGAAGGCCGCCGAGGTCGCGAAGGCCTTCCCCACGCAGTCGGTCCGGCCCGTCAAGGCGCTCCTGCTGGACCAGGAATTCATCGCGGGCGTCGGCAACATCTACGCCGACGAGGCGCTGTTCCTCGCGGGCATCCATCCTCGCCGCAAGGTGAAGGCCTTGAAGCCCGCCGAAAGGGTCAAGCTGCTCGAGGCGGTGAAAACCGTTCTGCGCAAGGGCATCAAATACCAGGGCACGACGTTCTCCGACTACCGAAAGCCCGACGGGGGGCGCGGCGACAACTACGAACGGCTCATGGTGTACGGGCGGGGAGGATTTTCATGCAGGGTTTGCGGGGAACCGCTGCGGAAAACGGTGGTCGCGCAGAGGGGGACGGTGTTTTGTCCGGGGTGTCAACGGTAGAAGACAATGGAACAATGGGGCAACAGAGCAACGGAACACAGCATCACAACATCACAACAATAAACACAAGGCGCTGATCGCTCTGTGTGACGGCTGCCGTGATTTCGTGCTTCTGCTGCTCTGCTGCTGTGATGTTGTGATGCTGTGATCTTGTGATGCCCCCTCTCCCCCCCATGACAAACCCCGCTTTCGTACGCATTATTCCACCATGGACACGGTGGGAAACGTCGAGCGCGCGCTGCTCGCGGAGCTGCGCAAGGGGCAGACGGCGGAAACGTCGCGGCTGCTCGCGCGCGTGCTGGCCAACAACCGGATCGTGCTCCACAACTACCAGGCGCCGGCGATCAAGGATTGCGGCTGCGACCTCGAAGGATGCGGCAACCGGTTTTCGGTGGTGCTGATTCCCAACCAGGTAGTGTATCCCCGGTTTTGCCGCGACCACCGCACCGAGCATCGCCGGACGATCCACCGGGAGCGATTCGCTCACGCCTGATCCGCGCCGCGTGATCCGCTTGCTCCTCACGGCCTGGATCCGATCCCTCCGCCCGCGCCTCGCGGGCGATCCGCTGCCCGCTTCCGGCATCCTCGTCCTCTGGCACTCCGACATGCTGCCGTGCCTGCGCGCGTTCGCGGGCAGCGGCATGCGCGTCCTGATCTCGCAAAGCCGCGACGGCGAGCTCGGGGCGGCGGCGGCGGCGGCCTTGGGCTATCGCGTGCTCCGGGGTTCCGACAGCCGCGGCGGCGTCGCCGCGCTCAAGCGCTTGGCGCGCGAGTTGGAGGCCGACGGAGGCTGGATCGCGCTGGTGGCGGACGGCCCGCGCGGGCCGCGCGGAGTCATGAAGCCGGGCGCCGCATGGCTCGCCCGGCAAACCGGCCTTCCCGTCGTCTGCGCGGCGGCCCGCTCCCCGCTGGGCATCACGCTGGGAGGGTGGGCCAAGGTGCGTGTTCCCCTCCCGTTTTCCCGCGTCGCGGTGCGGCTGTCCGGGCCGTTCCATCCCGAAACGACGGATGATCTCCAACGCGAAATGGATGCCTGGAACCAACCCCCGGCGAAGTGACGCCGACGACGGATCCCCACCCACGTTTTTTATCCTTCCCCCTGCGTCATTGTTCATAGCCCGTCGTCCACTACCCACTGCCCACTACCCACCACCCACTACCCACTGCCCATCGTTCCGAGGTTCCCTTGCTTCCGTTCATCACGCTCGTAGCCTTCGACGTCGAAACCACCGGCCTGGAGGCCGACAAGGAAGACATCATCGAGCTTGCAGGGGTGAAGTTCACGCTGGAGCGGCAGGGCGGCAGGCTCGTGCCGCGCGAGACCGCGCGCTTCGAGAGCTTCGTGAAGCCCACCAAGCTGATTCCCGACGAGGCCACCCGCGTCAACAACATCACCAACGCCATGGTGGAGAACGCGCCCGAGCTGCGCGACGTGCTGCCGAAGTTCTTCCGCTTCTGCGGGCTCAGCAGCATCCTCGTGGCCCACAACGCCGAGTTCGACACGAAGTTCGTCGCGCGCGGCATCCGCCGCCACGGGCTCGTGGTCCCGCAGAACCCCGTGGTGGACAGCCTCAAGTGCCTGCGCAAGATCTTTCCGGAGTATTCCTCCCACCGCCTTGCCGAAGTGGCGCGCAAGCTCGGCGGCCAGACGGGCCTCGCCCTCAACCCCGGCGACCTGCACCGCGCCGCCTACGACTGCATGGTGTTGATGGAGGTGTTCACCGCCTGCCTGCACAAGCGCTTTCAGGACAAGGACCTTTTGATGGACTGCGCCATCAAGTCGCTGGAGAGCCTGCATGGGCCCGCGCTTCGGTTCGACCAGTACGCGAAGGAGTGACGAGGCAATAGAACAATGCAGCAATAGAACAATGAACGCACGGAACAACAACACAACATCACAGCAGCACAGCAACAGAACGCATTCCTCACGCGCTCAATGCCGGGTTTCCATTTCGCCCTATTGTTGTACTGCTGTACCGCTGTATTGTCCCGTTGCTCCGTTGCTCCGTTGTTGTGATGTTGTGATGCTGTGATTCCCCTCTTTTCCCGAACCATCGAAGCAAATCCCGCGAAGAATCCCGCCCCATGCCTCTCCCCTCCTCCCTCCCGTCCCCCGACTCCCGACTCCCGACCGTCCTTGCTTGGACCGACGGCTGCTGCCTCGGCAATCCCGGCCCCGGCGGCTGGGCGGCCTTGCTCCTGAGCGGCTCGAACCGCAAGGAAATCTCGGGAGGCTACAAGCGCACCACGAACAACCGGATGGAAATCCTCGCCGTGATCCGCGCGCTCGAGGCGCTCAAGGAGCGCTGCGAGGTGACGGTGCGAAGCGATTCGCAATACGTGGTGAAGGCGATGAACGAGGGGTGGGCCGAGAACTGGAAGCGCCGGGGATGGATGACCGCCGGCAAGACGCCCGCGATGAATCCCGACCTGTGGGAGCGCCTCCTGCGCGTTCGGCTGAACCACCGCGTGACCTTCGAGTGGGTGCGCGGGCACAGCGGCGTGCCCGAGAACGAGCTCGTGGACCAACTCGCCAACGTCGCGGCGCGCGCTCCCGACCTGCCGGAGGACGAGGGGTACAGAGGGTAGGCTTCGGGAGTGTGGACAAGGACAATGCGGCAATAGAACAATGCAACAATGATGGACCCATTTGGCCGAGCTTAGCCTGTCGCCTGGCCTGAAACCTCGCGTTCCATTGTTCTATTGCCGCATTGTTCTATTTCCGCTTCCCGGCACGACGAAGTACGGGATGTTCCCCTCCAGTATGCGCTTGCGCCCCAAGGCGTCTCGGGGCTCCCCGCGCGCGCTCCCGGGCGGAAGCTTCCGTATCCCCGGATGAAGGCCGGCCGTGGGCGTCTGGTTCAGGAAGACGAAGGCGCCCTGCCGTGCGGCGGTGAGGATGTCGGGCTTGCCGTCGCCGTTCACGTCGGCGACCACGACCTGGGTGCCCACTCCGGCCACGCTGTCCACCGGATGCGGTTCATAGCGCGGAAGCTGCCCGGCCTCGCGCACCAGGCGAAAGACGTACAGCACCGCAGGCGCGTTCAGCTCGGTCGTCCCCAGCCCGTTGCCGTGAGAACCGCGGCGCTTTCCGGTGATGATGTCCTTGAGGCCGTCGCCGTCGATGTCGCCCAAGGTCAGGGCGTGAAGTTGCGGAAACGCGATGCCGTACAACGCCGTGTCGACCCGCCGGTTCATGATCATCCGCTGCACGAACGTGCCGCCTTGGTTCTCGAACCACGCCAGACCCCATCCGTGGGCCTGCAGCGAGGTGATCACGTCGTTGTCTCCGTCGCCGTCCACGTCATAGACGTGCATTTGCGCGCCGCCTCGCCCCTCGGTCGATAGCGCCTGCCCCCAGAACGGCACGGCATGATGCATCCAGGGAACGGTGGAAGGATCCGCGGGCTGCTCCCACCACCCTTCCGGAAAAAGCAGGTCGATGCGCCCGTCGCCGTTCACATCCCCCGCGCCCGCGCCGTGCGTGAACTGGTTCCAGTTCCATGAGGTCGGAGCCTGCTGCGTCACGCTCCGGAACGTCCATGCGGCGTTCGGAGAATTCCAGTCGGGGCTTACCCAACCTCCGTAGCGGGCGGAGTTCGTCACCAGCTCGGGCTTGCCGTCGCCGTCCACGTCCACGAAGGCCGGAGATTCGTTGTGCACGGCGGAGAAGGCGATCCGCTCCGTCCAATATCCTGCCGCGCCCTGCGGGTTCTCGTACCAAACGGCTTGCGCGCCGCCGTCCTGCCGGAACGAAAGGATGTCGGGCCATCCGTCGCCGTTGAAGTCGTGCACGAAGATCGCGTAGCAATCGGAGTCTCCGCTCGTCGGGAAAGGCGTGGAGCGCGGCGCGCGGAAGGCGATCTTCTCCGTGAAGGCGGGACCGGGATACCAGTACGGCCCCGCAATGATGTCGATCACCCCATCCTTGTTGATATCGCCGACATTGATGCCTTCGGAATAAAATTCGGGATTGAGCGTGACGCGCTGGAACGAAAGTTCAACGGCGTGCGTCCCCGCGGCCGCGAGGAGTCCGCCAAGAAGCAGGCATGAGGCGGCGGAGGGCAGGGAGGCGATTCTCATGGCCATTCAGCGAATATAGGG
>CBFGVC010000085.1:0-8275 GCA_965652255.1 uncultured Fibrobacteria bacterium
GCGGCCCATGAGGTTGCCCCCGATGAAGACGAAAGGGACTTCCTTGTCGAACCAGTAGGATTCGGTCTTGTAGAAGTCCTTGAAGTTGGGGGAATAGACGCCGAACCGCCCCGTGCCGAAATCGCGCGTGGCGGTGTAGGCCGTATAGGAGCCTTGCGTGTGCGCCTCCAGGATCCAGGAGGCTCCGGCCCGCTCCCTTTCGGTGTCGAAGGCGACCCACTGTTCTGCCGTCTTGCCGCCTGCGTCTCGGGCGATGAACCGGGCCGTGTAAACGCCGGGACGCTTGGGGTCATGGAAAAGGCGTCTCCCATCCCACTCGAGCGGTCCCTTCTCGGGGAGTTCGGCGGTCAAGGTCACCCGCTCGCCTTCCGGATCCACGGCGATGGGGCGATAGGAGCGGGGAGGGTCGCCGACGCGCGTTTTCCACTGGCCCAACTCGGTGAGGAAGACGGGGGGCGAATCGTCGCGGACCGGAATCAGGAGGGTTTGCACGGTGGGCACGCCCTGCACCGTGAAGTCGAAGTCCAGTTGGCTCACTCCCGCCTGCATCGGGCGCAGGAAGAGGGTGTCGTTTTCGTACCGGGTGCTGTCGGGACCCGTGATGCCGTTGAGGCGGATGTTCTGTCCGGCCCACGCGGACCGGATCGCCGCGGTTCTCCAGACGTAGGAGCGTCCCCTCATCAGCGTGTCCCAAGGCAGGTCGATGCGGACCCCTTCCGTGAGCAAAATGCCGTCGTCCTTCGTCACGCGCAATTCGAAGGCGTACGGGCGCTTGGCGCCGAGCTCGTCCTCCACGCTGAAGTTGAAGCGATGGCGCGTACCTTCGAGGGTCGAGTCGGGCGTCCACCTGAACGAGCCCGCCTCGGGATCGAATCGCATGCCCTTGGGCATGGTTCCCGGCACGACGCGAAGCGCGTAGCCGGGGTGGTCGTGGTCGACAAGGCGCGGCTCGTAGAGCCATTCCTGCTTGACGAGGGCGGTGGGACGCGGCGGCGTAGGGGTCGAGGGAGCCTCGTTGACCCGGAAGCGGAGGACGAAGGACATCGTGTCGCGGCGCCCGTCGGGGTTTTGGGCGGCAGCGGTGAGCCTCCAGCGCCCGGCCGCGGTCGGAGTGCCGCGCAGGGAGTGCCGGGCCGCGTCCCATGACAACCCCGGCGGAAGCGCTCCCTGGAGCGTGTAGGTCAATGTTCCGGAGGGGTTGGCGGGATCGACCGCCCAGACGCGGAATTCGAAGGGCTGGCGGACGAACTGGTTGGAATCGGGAGGGCGCGAGACGATGATGGGCGCGCCGTCGGGCTGCACGCGCCTGACGGCGAAGAACGAGAGCTGATCCATGAGTCCCGTCGAGGCGAGCAGGGTCAGGTGTCCCTGCTCGAAGACGAGGGTCATCTGGTTCTCGAGCGGGGCTCCGCCGAAGTTCTCCTCGAGCACGCGCAGGATCTCCGCGCCGAGCTTGAAGGCCTTGCGTTGGCGCTCGCCCGAGACGAGGTTCGCGCGTTGCGTCCAAGAGGCGGCCGTCGCCCGCCCCTGCACCCGGATCAGCGGGCTGGAACGGATTTTCTCAAGGGCGCCTTCCGCCTGGAGCGTGGCCCATACCTCGGCGTCGACCAGCACGGCGCGGTCGGCGAAACGCATGATGTCGTTGCGGCTGAGGCCCGCGTTCACGTCGTGGACGAGGAAGACGGGCTGGCCCTTCGCCTTGAAGCGGGCCGCCAGGCGGTTTCCGGCATCCGTGTCGGCGAGCGTGGCGAGCCCGTAGTGGTTCAGCGGCTCCGAACCGTTGCGGGCGAAGGCGGCCCCGGCGAGGAGCGCGAGCAGCACCAGGAGCCGCGTCACGGCGCGGCTCCGGCGGCCTGCGAATGCGGCTCCCGTCACGTCAATACCCCCGCTCCTTCAAGGTTTTCTCCCGGAAATCCTTCTCCATCCGGATCGAGGACGGATGGGACCCGTAGTCGATCGTGTCGCTGCCGACGAACCACTCCCTCTCCGCCTGGCTCCAATGCAGTCGCCCGCGGCGGAAGCTGCGCGTCAGTCCGTCCCCCTCGACGCGCATCGCCACGAAGGCGTTTTGCCCCGGAAGGTGCTGGATCACCATGAGGGCGCTGTCGGTCGAGGCCGCCTCCACGTAGACCGTGTCTCCGCGGGTGGTGACGACGCCCCCCATGTCGCGAATGCCGAAAGCGGCGCGGTAAGGCCTGAGCCCCGCCTCGTCGGGAGCTTGAGAAAGCACATGCGCCGCCTGGCTCGCCCAATAGTCGTCGCTTTGCGCCGACACCGTCTTCGCCTTGTCGAGGTTGACCATGGGCACCATGAACACCACGCGCAGGAGCAGCAGCACGGTGATGATGGTGAGGACTTCCTCGAAGCTGATCCCGTCTCCCGAAAGGACGGGGGAGCGATGGCGTCTGCGGCGCATCAGGCCTCTCCTTGCGTGCCTTCCGGGGTCGCCGCGCCCCGCTTCGTCGTGATGAATTCACGGTACTGCCGCTCGTAGTCGACGAGGCGCGCCATGCGCTCCTCCATGAGCAGTTGCACCCTCGCGACCTCTCCGAGCTGGCGGTCGGCGGCGCGGGAGGCCGCGGCCAGCTCGACAAGGTGGTTCTCGAGGGTCAATTGGGCCTGCACCAGGGCCTTCTCGAGGCGCGCGCGGTTGCGCTCCGCTTCCTCCACCCGGTTCGCGTCGTCGCGCCGGGCCTCGATCGCCGGCTGAAGCGTCATGACGTTCCATTCGTTCACGCGGGATTGCACCAGGTCGAGGCCGAGGAAGATGCGCTCCAGCATCTGGATGGTCACGAACTCCACGAGGATGGAGAGGCCCGTGGCCACCAAGGTGCTCAGGATGGCGTACTGGTCGCCGTCGATCGCAAGCGCGATGTCGCGGATGAAGTTCAGCTCGCCGTCGCTGTCGGAGAGGCCGAGCACGGCGCGCTTCATGGGAGGGAAGGTCAGGATGATGCCGATCAGCGTGCCCAGGAAGCCGAGCTTCAGGGTGGTGCGGTTGAGCGTCGCGTGCAGCGAGAGGATGCGTCCGCCCTGGATGGAACGACGCTCGATCGCTTCCTCGAGAAGGGCGTCGAAGCCCTCCCGCCGGCCGTCCAATCCGAGGTTAAGCCACCCCAGCACGAGATCGCGGGTCTCGCCCGGGGGCGCTTCATCCCGCAATCGGTCCCGCAGGACCTCCAGATCCGGGGACGGGCCCGCATCCTCGAGGAGCGCCAATGTCCGGTCGGCGTCCTCAAGCTCGGGACGAAGGACGCGGAGTTGGCGCAGCGCGGTCACCTGTCCGGCCACGAACACCACGAAGATGATGGCGAGGAACAACGTCAGGAACGCGTTGTGGAACAGGTAGACGTTGGCGACGACCATCATCACCGACGCCAGGATCATGATGGGCACCGGCAGGCGGGAGGCGAACCGCGCCCGGCGGATGAGGCGATCGAGGGCTTCCCTCGCCTGGGAAACCGGGCTGCGTCGCGAAAGCGGGGAATGGTTCATCGTTTGTCTCCGGGTCTGAACAAGCGGCTGTCCAGCAGGGCGCTGGTGGAAAGTGCGACGCGAAAGGTCTCGACATCCCTGTAGGCCAGGTCGACGCGCAAGGGAAGCAGGCGAAAGTAGTTGCCGTCGCCCACCGGGCCAAAGCCCAGCCTGAAGGGTGCGATGTCGAGGCGGAGCAAAGTGTGGCCGGATCCCTTGGCGGTGATGAAGCCGAAGCCCCATGCGCCGAAGGGCGCGGGCAGGTCCCCGAAGAAACCGCGGTGAATCGTGGATCGATAGACGTCGGAATCGAAATAGGCCGAGTAGTAAAGGTTCCCGGCCTTTACGTGGAGCGCCTGGGCCATGTTCCCGCGGTCCGGAAGGGGATCTCCGTCCTGGGACCACTCGCGGATCAGCGCGCCGTCGCGGTAGTCCTGGGTGGTATCGGACGGGTCGAGGGGAAAACCCGCGCGGTTTCGACCGGCCTTGTAGGACCCTTCTCCGCCGCGCGGATCGAGCCAATAGAATTCGGGCAGGATGCGGTTGGCCGAGGCGATTTCCCACTTGATTCCGGGAATGCCGAGCGCGGCATGCCAACCGGGAGCCATTCCCTCCCAGCGATGCCTTCCACGATCCTCGTCCAGCGGATCACGGATGTTGCGCCGCAATCCTCCCCGGTAGTCGCTCAGGTGACCCCCGATCTCCGTGGCGATCCACGGCACGGGCCGCTGCAGGAAGACGAGGTGATAGTGCCGCTCGTATTGGGGGGAGGCGTTGCGTAGAACCGTCACGCCGAATCCGGCCTCGATCTCGAGGCCCGTCTTCCAGAGAAAGGGCAGCAGCGGATCGGACGGGTTCCAGAAATTGCGCAACAGGTCGGAGCCGCCGCCACGCGCGAGCACGCCGGCCCGGATCTGCTGCCGGAGGATGACATGGGCCGTATCCGGAAGCCTGCCGACCTGCGTGCCCGCACGGAGCAGGTAGGCGTGCCGGGAGGAATCGGTGAAAAGCAGGACCTGATATCGCCCGTCCTCGGGTGCATCCTCGGCCCCGGTCATCTTCCATAGCTCCAAGGTCAGGGATCGCTGCGGAATGTCGTACAGGTCGAAGCGGTTTTTTTTCCAGAAGCCGGAGCTGAGCGAGGGCAATTCATCCTGTCCGGCTTCAGCGGCCCCCTCGGCAGGATTCACGCCCAGATGTGCGGAATCTTCTGCCGGAACCATTGCCGGCGTGACGATGGACGCCGTGTCCTCGAGCCCCGCCGCGCTCCCGCAGGCGATCGCGATCGCCAAAGGCACGAGGAGGGAGTTCCGGGTTCGGCGCGGGCCTTTCGGCTTCATGAACAGGCACCCGGAATGCTGGGGATCGTGCGAGGCGGCATGAGACTATTCGGTGCTCCCGTGACGCGTCCACACTTTTCGCCTGTCGATAGCGGTTGTCGATACGCGGTTTCGGGGTTAATATACGGCAATGCCGGATTTTTCACTTGGAATTTCCGGTCCACGGCCTTCGCGCCCCATGCAAGGCCTCACCATGCAAGCCGCTTGCAAGGCTTTCTAGAATTGGTTCCCCCCGGAACAGGAGTCCCGATATGTCCCGAAATCCAGCCACAGTCGGCGTGGGCGCAGCCCTCATGGACCTGCTCCTTGAGGAAAAAGACGATTTTCTGGGGAAGCTGGGCGCCGAGAAGGGCGGGATGACGCTTGTCGAGGCTCCCGCGATCCGGACAGCGCTCGAGGCCGCGACGAGTGGGGTCAAATCGGCCCCAGGCGGTTCGGCCTCCAACACCCTCGTGGGCATCGGCAACCTGGGCGCGCGCGCGCGCATGATCGGAAGGGTGGGGCGGGACGCCCTCGGCGAGAGCTTCCGCGAAGGGCTCCGCCGCGCGGGCGTCGAGGAAAGCGTGCGCATATCCGAGGACGCCTCCACGGGCCATGTGCTCTCGGTCGTGACGCCCGACGCGCAGCGCACGATGTTCACTTTCCTCGGCGCCTCCTCGGCTTTGAAGCCCGAGGACCTGACCGATGCGGATTTCTCCGACGCGAACATGCTTCACCTCGAAGGCTACCTGCTTTTCAACCGTCCGGTGGTCGAACGGGCGCTCGAGCTCGCGCGCAAGCACGGGTCGAAGGTCGCGCTGGACCTTGGTTCCTTCCAGGTGGTGCAAGCCATGCGGGACTACCTCGACGAGTTGTTCGCCCAAGGGCGCATCGACGTGCTCCTCGCCAATGAGGACGAGGCCCATGCCTACACCGGGCTGGGCGAATCGGAGTCGCTGGAGAAGTTCGTCGAAAAGGTGCCCATCGCGGTGGTGAAGCGCGGCGCGCGGGGCGCGCTCGTGGGCAGCGGCAAGGATCGCGTCGAGGTTTCGGCGCACCCTGTGAAGGCGCTCGACACCACGGGCGCCGGGGACCTGTGGGCCTCGGGTTTCATCTACGGCCTCAACCACGAGCTCGGGCTGGAGAACGCCGCGAACCTCGGCTCCCGAATCGGCTCCGAGGTGGTGCAGGTCCTGGGCGCCGTGATCCCGCCCGAAGGGTGGGGGAGGGTGAGGGAGTACCGGGGTACGCTCGCGAAGAAGGAGGCCTGATCGGGGCATCCTTCGGTAACCCTCCCTCGTCGATGGACGGTGGAGGCAGGTTGCGGCGGACGGGAGTCCGCCGGGGAGCGTACCGAACGAATCACTCCGTTCCGGTTTTCCAACCCTCCACCGTCAACGAAGGCAAGTCCTCGAAGGCTTGATTCTCCACCCTCCCCTCACGCCTTCCTGCTGGCCTTCTCAAGCCTGTCGTTGATCGCCCTTCCAAGCCCTTCGCCAGGCACGCGCACGGCGACGATGTTCCCGATGCCGGCGGCATCGAGGCGATGGAGCGCGGCGAACAGGTTCGCCGCCGCCTCGCGCGGGTCTCCGGCAGGCGAAAGGTTCTCCAGACGCCCGTAACCGCGAGGCGGCGTCGCGCTTCCGTACCAAAGCAATCCCTCGTCGGCGGAGCCCTCGGGGACATCGGATGGCGCTGCCGCGAGGCGTAGCGGCGCGCGCGGGGCGTAGTGCCAAGGAAGCAGTCCCGGCGAGGCCTGCGCGGCCTCGCCCCCGGCGGCCCCGGCGGAGATGCTCACCGGGCAACCGAGCGCCTCCTCGATCGCCTCCTTGGGCACACCTCCCGCGCGCAGGAGCACCGGGCGCGCGGGACCCCCGTTCACCCAGGCCACCACCGAGGATTCCACGCCGACCGCGCAGGGTCCCCCATCCAGCACGCATTCGATCCCCCCGTCGAAGGCATGGGAGACGTGTTCCGCCGTCGTGGGACTGAGGCCGCCGAAAGGGTTTGCGCTGGGCGCCGCGAGGGGAACTCCGGCCTCACGCATCAAGGCAAGGGCGACCGGATGGGACGGCACGCGCACGGCGACTGTCGCAAGGCCCGAGGTGGCAAGGTCCGGCACGAGCGGCGTGCGCGGGAGCACCAAGGTGAGGGGGCCCGGCCAGAAGCGCTCCATGAGCCTCCGCGCGGCATCGGGGACGTCGCGCACCAAGGGTTCGATGTCGGCTGCCCGCGCCGCGTGGACGATAAGCGGGTCGAAGAAGGGTCGGCGCTTCACCTCGAAGATGCGGGCGAGCGCGACGGGATCCAGGGCGTTGCCCGCGAGCCCGTACACCGTCTCGGTGGGCATGGCCACGAGCTTTCCCCGCTTGAGGGTTTCGGCGGCGTGGCGCAGGTTTTCCGGGGTGGGGGGCAGCACGGGAATCATGGGGTGGAAAAGGTAGAAGCCAAGGCCCGGCAAGATTGAGATTGATTCTTGATTTTAGCCTGCCCGGTAAGTACCTTGGGGCCTGTCATGATCCGACCCGTCCATGATCTCGAAGCGGTTTCCAGCCAAGCCGCGGCGCCCGTCTCCTCCGGGCAGACGCTCGACCGCATGGCGATCTCGCGCACGGTGACGCCCGTCATCGTCGAAGGCGTGGAGGGTAACCCGGCGATGCGTCGCCGCCTGCTCGAGATCGGCTTCACGGAAGGGTGCAAGGTGCGCTTCGTAATGGCCACTCCTTTCGGGGATCCTCTCGTCTTCTCCCTTCGCGGCGCCTCGATCGCCTTGCGGAAATCCGAGGCGCGCTGCGTGCGCGTCCGGGCCTGAGGCGCGAGCCTTTCATGCAGGGCGGGACGGAGGGAACGGCTCCCAAGGCTGACGCCGTGAAGCCTGCCGGACGCGCGCCCGTCCTGGCCCTCGCCGGATCCGCCAACTCGGGCAAGACGACGCTGTTCAACGCGCTGACGGGTTCGAACTACAACACGGTCAATTATCCCGGCGCCACCGTGGAATACGCCTTGGGCACGGCACGGGGCCTTCCGGGCCTGGCCGATCTGAAGGCGCGCGTGATGGACACGCCCGGGCTCACGAGCCTGGTCGCGGCTTCGCCCGACGAGCGCGTGACCATCGACGCCCTGTTCCGCGACGGGACCCGGCCATCCGCCGTGCTCGCCGTCGCCGACGCGACCCAGCTCGCGCGCCACTTGTACCTGACGCGGCAGCTGATCGACCTGGGGTTCCCGGTCGTGCTCGTGGTGACGATGGAGGACTTGCTTCGCAGGCGGGGGCTGCGCGTGGACGCGGGTCGCCTTTCGGAGCTTCTCGACTGCCCGGTGTTCGTGCTGGATCCCAGAAGGCCCGGCGACCTCTCCGGGCTTTCGGACGCGCTTCGGGCCGCGATCGAAAGTCCCCGCAAGCGCCCCGACGCCGACGACTACGCCGGCTACGCCGCCGGCGCGCGGGAGGAGGGGATCGGCGAGGTCTTCCGGACCCTCGA
>CBFGVC010000086.1:0-8214 GCA_965652255.1 uncultured Fibrobacteria bacterium
CGGGCAAGGTCTCCAGAAAGGCAAGGCCCGACCGCACGTGGCCAAGCGCCATCTCCCGCGCGCGCCCGAATGCTCCCGAGGACTCCAGCGCCGCGCGGATTCCGGCCTGGTTGCCGTCGAGCCGGGGCTCCGCGAGCAAGGCCAGCATGCGCGATTTTTCGGCGGGAGCCGCTTCGGCCAGGTACAGGATGAGCGGCAAGGTGAGGAGCCCGTTCTGAAGGTCCGAGAAGGTCTTCTTGTCGAGCGCGTCCGCGCCCACGCCATAGTCGAGCAAGTCGTCGATGATCTGGAAGGCCAGGCCGAAATCGCGTCCCAACGCGGCCGCGCGGCGCGTTTCCTCGGGGCCGAAGCCCGCGAGCAGCGCGCCGCACTCCCCGCACGCCTCGAAGAGGGCCGCCGTCTTGCCCGCGATCACCTCGCGGTATTGCTCCAAGGTCAGGTCGAGTCGTCCGGCGTGCTCCACCTCAAGGGCCTCGGCGCGGATGAGGGCGCTCGAGGCGCGGCACAGGCTGAGCGGCACGCGACGGTCGGGATCCTCCCAGATCAACTCCATGGCCTTGGAAAGGGCGTAGTCCCCCAGGAGCACCGCGGCGCGATTGCCCCAGCGCTGGTGGGCCGTCTTTTCGTTGCGGCGCAGGTCGCTGCCGTCGATGATGTCGTCGTGGATGAGCGAGCCCAAATGGATGAGCTCGATGGCCGCGCAAACGCGCGCCGCCCGCTCCACGTCGGATCCGGGGCCGGCCTCCGCCAGCAAAAGCAGAAACGTCGATCGCACGCGCTTGCCGCGCCGCGTCAAGAGCTGTTGAAGGTTGCGCGCAAGCGCGCCCGGGGCGCCCTGGGCCACCGATTCCATGATGGCCTGCACGCGCTCGAGTCCTTCGGAAACGTGCTCCCGGGCCTCGGCCAAGACCTCGGCGTAATCCGCGCGCACCAGCGTTTGCTTCACGTATCGGGCTCCATGTCCTTTGGAATTCGGTAAAAATATAGGAAGGCCGCCGGACGAGGCAGCAAGGAACAAGGAGCATGGAGGGCGGGAGCTTTTAGCCGATATGGCCGATATGCCGAAACGGCGGAGGCCCCCCATTCCCCCTCCACGCGCTTCTCCTGCTCCGCGCTGTTAGCTTTTCTCCCCATGCTTCCCGACGTCTACTACTGGCTCCGCGTTCAGTCCTCCCCCGAAGCCGCCGAGCTCGACCAGTTCCGCCTCATGGAGCTCGGCGCCCTCGGAACCGAGGAAGAAGAAAAGACCTCGACCGTGATCCGGGCCTGCTTCGAGTCGCCCGAGGCCTTGGCCGAGGCGCGGGAAGCGTTCGGCGAGGCGGCGATCGACGGCGGAGAAGCCCCCTGGGAGGATTGGGACCGGAGTTGGCGCGAAAGGCAGATTCCCGTCGAAGTAACCCCCGGCCTTGTGGTATGCCCTCCCTGGGTGGAGGTTCCGGACGGCCCAAGGCGCGTGATCCGGCTGGAGGCGAAAATGGCCTTCGGGACGGGATCGCACGAATCGACCCGCATCGCGGCCTTGTTGATGGAATCGCTGCAACTGACCGGGAAATCGGTGCTTGACGTGGGGACGGGCACGGGCATCCTGGCCTTGTACGCCACCCTGCGGGGCGCGGAGAGCGCGATGGGATTCGATATCGATCCGGTTGCCGGCCCGTGCCTGCGGGAAAACCTCGACCTGAATCCGGCAGCATCGCCCGCTCCCGCGTTCTATGTCGGAACGCTTGACGCCCTTGCCCCTGCCGCGCGCTTCGACGTGATCGTGGTGAACATGATCCGCACGGAGACATGGCCCTATCTCGATGCTCTCCTAGGAAGGCTCGCGCCGGGCGGGCGCCTTGTCTTCTCGGGGCAACGCATCGAGGACCAACCGCACTGGAAGGCATGGTTCGACAAGGCGGGGGTATCCGTCGCGGGCGAGGTGACTCTCGGGGAGTGGTGGGGATTCACCGCGGCGATGCGGCGGTGAACAGTTACGAATTACGAGTTACGAATAGACAGCAAGACGCAAGCAATCAGCATCTGCGTTCAACTCGTAATTCGTAACTCGTAACTCGTAATTGAATGGACCCATCCCGGTACTCGCAAGCCGGATCGCGGCACAGGGTGCCGAAGCCTACCGTTGCTGCTTTCGCCCTGGCGGGGTTCGGATCGGCGCGCCTTGCGCGGGGCCTGGCTTTCCCGGGATGAGCCCCCACAAGTTAGTCGGAATCTCCCTCCGGAGCAATGCTCCGGCACCGGGTAAAACCCCGTAAACGCCGTTCAGGCGGCGCGGAAATCCCGTGATTGCCGGCGACGCGAGGCCGAGACCCGCACTCGGTGAACCGCGCCCGCCGGCTCGTTGTACCAGCCGATCAGCTGGAGCAATTCCTCGACCCAACGATCATGCTTTTCCTTCAACACTTCGGCGATCCGGACGGCGATGGCATGCTTGTCCTTCAAGGTGCGTTTCATGGTACCCTCCTCTCGGTGACCTAATGAATATGGCACGGGGGCGAAGGGAAATCCATCGTTTTCAAGCCGGGCTACATAACGTTACCCGGGTTCAAAATCGCGTTACGCCGGATCGGTGAATCCCGCCTCCGACGCCGGTCCGCCCGCGGATTTCTTGCGCGAGCGCAGGTCGCGGAAAAACGCCCGCAACATGTCGAGGCATTCCGCCTCCAGCAGCGGGCCGTCCACCGTGACGACGCGGTTGATCGGGTTTTCGCCCAGGATGTCGAAGGTCGAGCCAAGCGCCCCCAGGCGCTTGTCGCGCGCGCCGTAGACCACGCGCGCGACGCGGCCGTTCAGGATGGCCCCGGCGCACATCGGGCAAGGCTCCAGCGTGACATAGAGCGTGCACCCGTCGAGGCGCCAGTTTTCAAGGGCCTGGCTTGCCGCCCCGATGGCGAGGATCTCCGCGTGCGCCGTGGGGTCGCGCAGGGATTCCATGCGGTTATAGCCCCGCCCCACCACGCGTCCGTCCTTCACGATCACGCAGCCGATGGGCACTTCCCCCTCGGCCGCGCTCTTATCCGCCTCGCGCATGGCCATGCGGAGAAAGCGCTCGTCGAGGGAGGGTTGGGATTCGAGGGAAGCGTCGGTCACGGGAACTCCGGAAGTATCGACATCACGGCAACACAACAGCACAACAATAAACACAGCGAAATCGGCGAACTTCTCTCAAGGCGGATTTTTTCCGGGTGCGTTCTGTTGCTGTGCTGCCGTGATGTTGTGTTTATGCGTTTTCCTCACGCCCTCCCCGCCTTCCACCACATCCAAGCGGCCACGGGGAGAAAGAGCAGGTTGCCGAACCACGCCGCGAACACGGGATTCACCCCGCCGCTCTCCCCCATCACGAGCCCCATCCGGAGCGCGACATAGTACAGGAAGGTCACCAGCAGGCCGATCCCGAAGTTGCGCGCGAGACCCGTGCGCACGGCGCCCACCGCCAACAGCGCGCCCAACGCCGCCATCACCGGGTTGACCGCCGCGCTGGCGATCCGGAAATGCCAGTGGGTGCGCAGCATATGCGCCGGTTCCCCGTTGCGGCGAAGGACTTCGATCCTCCGCGAAAGTTCGGCCATCGACATCTCGTCGGGATGGACACGCGTGTCGAGCAGGTCTTCGGGGGGATCGTCGAAGCCCGGCAAGCGCCATGACGAGAAGGTCTCCGCCTCCACCGAATCGCCCGAGAAGGCGCGACGCCTGCCCTCGTGGAAGGTCCACCCGGTGCTGTCGGCCCATTCGAGGCGCTGGGCGTCCACGCGCAGCACGGGCGCCCCTTCGCGAAGGCGCAGCGCCGTGACCGTGTATCCGGCGCGCGCCTGCCCGCTGTAGTGCTGGAAATACAGCAGGGTGCCGTCCGAGGCGGTGTAGAGGTACTCGCTGCGCTCGCGCGGGTCGCCGCCCGCGTCGAACATGCCCGTGCCGGGCTCCTGGATGCTGAACCGCTTCTGGTTCGCGTCGGGGAGGACGCGGTCCTGCAGGAGGAACATGCCCGCCCCCAGGGCCAGCCCCGACCAGAGCACGGGCGCGATGATGCGGGACACCGAGACGCCCACGGCCCTGAGCGCCACCAGCTCGAAGTGCCGCGCCAGGTTGCCCACCGAAAACACCGCGGCCAGCAGCAGGGAGATCGGGCAAACGAGGTACGCGATGTAGGGGAGGTAGTTCAGGTAATAGGACGCGCGCTCCTCGGGGGTGCGCGTCAGCCACTCGCGGCTGTTTCCCACGAAATCGATGACGACGTACACCACGATCGAACTGAGGAAAACGAGCAGGAACAGCCCGGCGAAGCTCCTGAAGACGTGTCGGACGTACAGCTTCATGGCGCGGGAGTCCGGCGGGAAAGGTGGCGGGCGCGCACGCGCGCGAGCGCGGCGGCCAGGCGCTTCCAGCCGGACAGGCCCGGTGAATAACGCTCGCGGATCACGCGCCACAACAGCCAAAGCCCGCCCGCGCCGACGATCAGGTTCGGGCCCCACATCGCGGCGACGGGCGACATCTCGAGCTTGTCGGAGAGCGCCTCGCCGCGTATCATGGCCGCCCAGTACAGGATGAAGAAGGCCAGGCTGTAGATGACGCCCGTGCCCAGTCCCCCGCGCCTCGCCATGATGCCGAGCGGCGCGCCCACCAGCACGAACACCAGGGCCGCCACGGGAATGGAGTACTTCTTGTGCACCTCGACCAAATATTGGTTGATCTCCATTCGCGCCGCGTTCGCCCGGCTTTCATACCGGTCCAGGAGCGCCACCTTGTCGGCCTCCTGGCGCCGCGCGATGGAAATGGAAACGGCCTTGACGCCGGCCGCATCGGCCCAGTCCCCTTGCATGAGGCGCGGGGGCGGGGGCGGCAAGGCCGAATCGGCGGCGAAGCGCATGTCCATCGCGCGCATGTCCTCGAACAGGCGCGAGGCGTATTCCTCGCGGAGCGACGCCAGGATCTTGCGGTTGTCGTCCACGATCTTCAACATGGCCGACACGGACATCTCGCGATCCGTGCGGTAGCCGCGCTCCTGCCGGTTCAGGCTCGCGTCCACGTTGCGAATGGCCGCGGTCTGCTCCCGGAACCGCACCCGCAGGTACTGGTTGGGGTCGCGGGGCTCGATGACGTGGTTCTCCCCGTGATGGAGGCGGATGAGCAGGTGGGAACCGTCGCGGGAGTAGCCCATGGCGGCCGAGTCGGCGAAGGTGTAGCGCACCGGCTGTCCGCGCTCCTGCTGGTAGATGCGCACGCCGTAAAACATGTCGGTGGCCGGATCCACCCTGTCCATCCACAGCCTGTAGCCCTCGAAGTCGCGGATGACCCGGCGCGGGGCGATGAAGGCCGCCGGCTTCTTGCGGCCGATGTCGTTGCGGAGGCTCGCCGCGCGGTAATTCGCCTCGGGAAGGATCCGGTCGTTGAACCACATGAGGCCGCCCGCCAGCAGGGCCGCCACCAGCAGCACGGGCAGCATCGCGCGCACGGGCGAAATCCCCAGCGCGCGCAAGGCCGTCGTTTCGTTGTCGGCCGAAAGCCGCCCGAAGGCCATGAGGGTCGCCACCAGCACCGCCATCGGGATGGAAAGCGCCAGCATCCACGCCAGGTTCAGCACGACGATCTCGAGCACGACCTTCCAGTCGAGCCCCTTGCTGAGGATCGAGGAAAGTATCCGGATCAGGAAATCGATCAGGAACAGGAACGTGATCACCAGGAGCGAATAAAAGAACGGGGCCACATGCTCCCGCAGGATGTATTTCGCGAGGATCACGGGGGTGGAATATACCTACTTGGGGGGGACGCTTCGCGGGCGAAGCTTCGCCGGGGAACGACAACGACAGCATGGATGCACCGCCTTGCCGTTGCGTTCGGCCCATCCCCGTCTCCCGGAGTCCTTCACCGCCAAGGCCAAGCCTGCGAAGCTTCCCCCCACCCCCCGAAATTCGTATCTTTCCCCGACTCATGACGCGATTCCATATCCTCGCCGCGCCCGTTGCACTCGCCGCCGTGGCGCTGTTTTTCTCCGGCTGCTCGAAGAAGCCCAAGGACCTGAAGGGCGATTGCCGCGATCGTTTCGAGAAGTTGCATGCGGGTTATGAAAAGGGGCGTTATTCCTACGCCAAGCAAGGCTACGGCGACTTCATCGTGACCTGCGCGGGCACCGAGCACGTGGAACAGGCGCACTTCGAACTGGCCGATTCCCATTTCCGGCTGAAGGAGTGGCTTGAGGCCGAGCAGGAGTTCTCCGCCTTCCTGCGCGACTATCCCACCTCGCGTCGCTACGCGCAGGATGCGCGCTGGCGCCTCGCCCGCTCCATGGCCAAGCAGGTTCATATCCCGCAGCGCGACCAGACCAAGACGCTGGATGCCATGCGCGAGATGGAAACCTTCATCGCGGAGTTCCCGGATGTTCCCGAGGCCGACTCGGCGCGCGAGGAACTGGGCGGCCTGGCGCAACGCCTCGCCGAGCGCGACATGCTGGTGGCGCGCCTCTACACGCGCATGAACGAGCCCTTGGCGGCCGTCATCTACTACAAGCACCTGCTGACCGAGTACGGCGACCGCGTGCCCCGGCGCGAGATCAACCTGAAGCTGGCCGAAAGCTACGTGAAGCTGAACCAGTTCCCGGAGGCCGAGAACGTGCTGGCCCAGTTCGACGGCGTGGCGGACGACGACCCCTTCGCCAAGAAAATCGCAGCGGCCCGCGAGAAACTCGAAAAGGCGAAGGCCAAGCACGAACGCCAGAAACGCAAGGAACGGCGGCAGGAGGGGCAGGCCACCGGCGCCACGCCCGCGAAACCCGCGCCCTGAGCCCCGCCATGCGCATCGGCGTGCTCGGCGGCACCTTCGATCCACCGCACGCGGCCCACGCGGCGTTGGCACGGGCCGCGCGGAAGCAACTCGCGCTGGATCGCGTCCTCTGGATTCCGGCGCTCGCCCCGCCGCATAAAGGTCCGCCCTCCACCCCCTTCGAGGATCGCCTCGCGATGACGCGGGCGCTGGCCGTCACGGAAACCGCTTCCGAAGTCTCCGACATCGAAGCTTCCCTCCCCTCCCCCTCTTACACCCTGCGTACGCTCGAGGCGCTGCGCGCCATCCTCGGCGAAGCCCACGACTGGCGGCTTATCCTGGGCGCCGACAACTGGGCGGGGTTCTCAGGATGGCATCGTCCCGAGGCGGTGCTGGCCATGGCGAAGCCCGCGGTGTATCCGCGCAAGGGATTCGCGGTGGGCGACCTGCCCCCCGGTGCCTCGGTGCTAAACTTCCCGGAGATGCCGGAGCAGTCCACCAACTATCGCGAGTGGCTCGCGCGCGACCGCGAGGCGGCGCTTCGCGCCCTGCCCGCGCCCGTGGCGGCCTGCATCCGGGAGCGGAACCTGTACCTGCCGGCGGCGAAGGCATGACCATCCGTTTCCTGCTCGGAATCGCCGCCCTATCGTGCGGCGCGGGGCTCGCGAGCGCGCAGGAGGCGGAGTCGCCCGTCTTCGCCAGCGACTCCGCCAAGGCTGGAGCGATCCGCGCCGTGGAGGCGGGAGGCGCCCCGGCCATCGACTCCGCCGCGCTGCGCTCCTCGTCCCGCCGGGACAGCTTGGCCGCGCGGCTCAAGCGGCGCGGGCCTTACATCGGCCTTTCGCTCGGAGCCGCCTTCGGCCGGCATTCCGCGCGCGAGCGTTTCTCGGGCCACATGAGCGCGCAGGCGGGCGCCGCGGGGCAGGCCATCGTGCAGCCGCATGATCCGGTGCATGTCTTCTTTCCGGGCGGCGCGACGTTAAGCCATCCCTTGACGACGCACTTCGACGCGCTGCTGCGCACTGAGCACTTCTACTACCGCGTGAGCGGCCTCGCCCAAAAGGACAACGAGGCCCCCTCGGAGTTTTGGTACTCGAACCAGGCCCATCTCGCCGGCCCCGGAATCCGCTGGCTGGTGCCCTTGTCGCTTCTCACCGTGGACGGACGCGCGGGGCTCTACGCGGCCTATACGCATTTCTGGAACTTCGGCCCCACGGGCATGCGCTCGCAGGACGGCAGCCTCAAGGCGGTGACCCGGCCCGAGGGCGCGGGCTACGAGATCCAGCTGGGATTCCAGCAGGACTTCGACAAGCGATGGACTTACACCGCCGGCCTGTCGCTCTCGCGACTCTCCTTCGAAAGCGACGGGGACTGGAGCAACGTGATCCCGACTTCCTCCGGTCCGGCCTCGTGGTCGCTGGGTTCCCTGCGCTTCGCGCTGCAGGGGATGTATCAGTTCGG
>CBFGVC010000087.1:0-8106 GCA_965652255.1 uncultured Fibrobacteria bacterium
GTGGGAGGGTGGGAGGGCGGGAAGGCGGGAAGGCGGGAAGCGGGCCGCATTCCCGAGCAAGGCTTCGCTTCCCTTCGCGAGGAGAATGAGGAGCGGAGGCACCAGCGGAAGGACGTGGCGAGTCTGGTGCACCACGTTCTGGAAAAGCAGGATCCACGCGGCATAGGCGATGGAGGCGAGCACGAGCATCCGCAGGCGCGCTTCCATTCCCTTGCCGCGCAGCCTGGAAACGCCGAGGATCAGCAACGTCGCGGCTCCCACCCCCACCAGGATCGTGACGGGGTGACGATCGGGCCACCATGCCCCGAGGCCGTCGGTCCACAAGTGGCCGAGCGGACGAAGCAATCGAAGACCCCAGTCCGGCTCGGTGGCGTAGGTGCCGCCCGTGGCCACGAAGTGCGCGGCGGTTTGCGGACGCGCCGCGGCGAGAAGGTTTTTCCAGCCCGAGACGGCGATGAAAGGCAAGAGCCAAACAAGGATTCCCGCGCCCAGGGCCGCGAGGCGTTCAACCTTTGGCCGGAACCCTTCGTCCCGCCGGAAGAGCGCGATCGCGATGGGGAAGGCGAGAAAGGGCCAGTACGAAAGACGCCAACCCGCCTGCAGCCCTGCGAGGAAGAATCCCGCGAGAAGCCTTCGCCTTGCGTCGCCGCGCTCCGGAGCCTCGCCGGCGAGGAAGTGGAACGAAGCATACAGGAGCGCCGCCCCGCCGAGGTCGCTCATGTAGCGGTTGCCCAGGAGCCAGAGCATCGGGTTGAAGAAGAACAGTGCGATCAGGACGAGTCCGCGCGGTTCGGCGGCGCGCCAACGCAGGAGCGAGAGCGAAACGTGGATCAGGACGAAAAGCCCGATTCCGCCGAGGGCCGAAAAGGCGAGGGCGTAGCTGCCCGTCGCGGCATGGAGGAGCCGCGCGGCGAAGATGAAGACGGGATAGCCGGGGAATTGGGGTTGGAGCTTGCCCACGTCGAACTCGTGCATCGCGAGCGCGAAGCGCAGGCTGTCGGCGTCCTCGATGTGGCGGATGGTGGTGAGGAGGCGCGAGCCCAGGCAGAGCGCGAAGACGGCGAGCATCCATCCCGCTCCCGGCCAAGGCGGGGATGGCGAAGGATCCCGGACGCGAAACGCCCCCGAAGGATCCCCCCCGGGCTTGTCGCGTTTTTGGGGAAAGCTTCCGAGGATGCGCATGCCGTCCGTAAAGATCGAAAGAGAAGAGGGATGATGGCGCCCGGATCGAAAAAGGCGGCCCCTTGCGGAGCCGCCTCGGGTGTCGAATTTATCCCCGGCGGATCAGAACGCCGCGATTTGCGCCTCGCTGAAGTTGAACTTCGCCTTGATGAGCGCCTGCGCGGAGTCGAGCTGGGCGATGTAGGCGGTGCGCGCCTCGGGCGACGAGAGCGCCGGGCCGTGTCCGATGTAGGCCTGCAACTGGTGCAGCTCGGCGTTCGACATCGTCTTGTACGGGCTGAACTGCAGGCAGATGGCGAAGGCCTTGAGCTCGCTCCAGCCGCCCGCGATGTCGAGGATTCCCTTGGTCTCGTCGGCGATCAGGGCCTTCGAGGACTTGATGTAGGTCACCACGTTCGCGGCATAGACCTTTTCCCAGGTCTCGACGGCGATCTTGCGCTGGGCGGCGATGGAGTCGGCGCTCTTCTTCGCCGTGATCAGGGCGCGCCCCTTCACGAAGGCCCGGAAGGCGTCCCCGCTCCAGTCCTGGCCGGGGATGCCGATGTCGCGGCGGCCGGCGTAGCGGCCCATCATCGAGAAGTTGAACTCCGAGCCGAAGTCGATCTTGCCGTCGCCGTTGGCGTCCTTGTATGACGATGCGGGACTGTTCAGGTCCTCGTCGGTGTAGTTGGTGACGTAGTCGCGCGAGGCGCCGAAGTATCCGAAAGCCTCGTCCCAGCGGTGCTCCATGTCCGTGTAGTTCGAGGCGCCCACGAGCGCCGTGTTGTCGCGCGTGGTGATGTCGGAGAGGTAAACCTTGGTGCCTTGGTAATAAGCCACCGCGCCCGAGAGCACCTTGCTCAACATCTGGGATAGATCCATGCCGTTCGAGTCGAGATAGACGTGGGCCGTTCCCCGCTTGGCGGCGTCCTGGGAGTTTGCGGCGATCTGGGCGGCCCAGCGCTTCACCAGCGAGTCGGTGGTCACGCCGTAGCCGATGACGGTGTCTCCCGAGATCTTGTCGTCCAGCCGGCGGGTGCCCTGGATCTGGGCGTACTTGGTGTGCAGGCGGACGAGGGGCGAGGCCACGTTCGTGCGGATGTCGAGCGAATCGGCGTCGACGTGGGCGTAGTACTTGAGGATGGACGCAGCGTCCACCGGTCCGCCGGTGTAGCCGGTCGCGCCCGCGACGCGCGCGGCCGACTGGATGTCGTGGATCAGGAGGAGGCGGACCGTCTGCCCGGTGTACACCACGCTGCTTTGGCCGTCGGGGCCGAGGAAGGCGTAGTTCGCGGGCACGGTCAGCGTGTCGCCGTTCCCGGGGTTGTTGTTCGAGGAGTTCGGGCTCTCGAAGCAGGCGGTGAGCAGCGCGGCGGATGCCGCGATGAGCGCCGGGAACAAGCGTTTGGAACGAATCATGGGTGGGCTCCTTGGTTGTGGTTTGTCGTCGGGCCGCCGTCGGGCTCAGAAGGCGACGGAAACGCCGGCGTTGACCTGGCGGCGGGGGCCGATCAGGATGCCTTGGGCGTTGGCGGCGGTGATGTAGGGGCTCGAGTGCATGCGCGAGCTGACGTAGACGTTGTCGAGCAGGTTCTTGGCGACCGCGAACACGGCGTAGCGCCCGCGCTTGTAGCTCGCCGAGGCGCCGAACACCACGTAGCCGTCGATGGGGCCCACGTCGCCGCGATTCTTCGTCTCCTCGAGGTTCTCGTAATCGGTGTACACCCAGCTGACGTACTTCGCGTCGGCGCCGAGCGAGAGGCCGAAGCCGAAGTCGCGCGAGAGGCCGAGCACCAAGGTGTGCTCGGGAGCGTAGGGCAGGCGGTTGCCCGTGATCGTGTCGAGGGCGCCGACGTTCTGGGAGCTCGACACGACGCCGTCCAGGACCTCGGAGCGCAGCCAGGTGTAAGCGAAGTGCGCGTCGGGGAGGAAGGCGGAGAGGCGCGAGCCGCGCAGGGAGCCGGAGGCCTCCAGGCCGTAGGTGCGGAGCGCCCCGAGGTTCTTGAAGAAGGTCGCGTTGGCGGGCGCCACCATGTCCTCGATGTACAGGTGGAAGGCCGCCAGTTCCAGCGAGGCGAGGTCGTAGGCGGCGCGCGCGCCCAGCTCGGAGTTCCAGCTCTTCTCGGAACGCAGGTCGAGGCCGGCGTCGGCGCCGCCGAACAGGAAGTTGAGCGTCGAGGTGGAAGGGGGTGTGTATCCGCGGTGGATGCCGCCGAAGAGGTTGACCTCCTCCGTGAGTTCGTAGTTCGCGCCCACGCCGGGCAGGATCACGTATTCGGAGTGGTCCACCAGGCGAGAGCCGCGCAAGAGGTCCACGCGCTCCTGCTCGAAGAATTCGACGCGCACGCCCGGCCTCACCGTGAGGCGGCCCGCCGTGACTTCTTCCGCCGCGTACAGCGACAGGGCCATCGTCTCGTAGTTCTGGCGCCCGCCCACGATGGACGAATCGGCCGGGAGGTAATACACGCCGCTGCGGGCGTCCGGGGCGTCGCCCACCACCCGGGCGTCCTCGAAGCGCTCCCAGTGGACCCGGGCGCCCAGGCTCAGCGTGGCCTCCCTGCCGGCCACGCGATGGTAGAGATCCCAGGAGTTGTCGAGCCCCAGCGTGTAGAAGTCGCGGAGGTTCCCGTAGTTGCTTTCGCCGCCGCCCACGCGCACAAGGTCCGCGCCGGGGAAGTCGAGCGGGCCCACCGGCTGGAGGGCCGCGCCGTTCTCGACGTGGTTCCTCCAGTTCGCGGCCAGCACGAAGACGTCGTTCTCGCGCCACCAGTCGCGGCTGAAGATCGACCCGTAGAACTTGGTGACGCGCGTGCCGAAGCCGAGGTCGCGCGTGTGGACCAAGTCGAGCGCGTAGCGGTCGATGAGGAACTGGTCGTGCTTCTTGGGGTTGAAGTTCGGGTCGGTGCGGAAGGAATATTCGGTGAGGCCGGTGTAGGTCGCCTGCGCGTCCTCGCGGTCGGCGTTGAGCTTGAGGTACACCCGGTCGCGCGGCGAGGCGATCCAGTTCAGCTTGAGGGTGGCGTTGTATTGCTCGAAGGCGTTGTTCTCCCGGTAGCCGTCGCCGCGCTTGTACAGGAGCTGCACCTCGGGGTGCAGCGTCTCCGTGCCCCAGCCGCCCACCTCGGCGTACACGCTGCCGTAGCCGTTCTCGCCGCCCGTGACTTGGGCAATGCCGCCGAACTCGCGGCGCGGGCGGCTGGTGATGTAATTGACCACGCCGCCCATGGTCTGCGGGCCATGCTCGAGCGCCGCCGCCCCCTTGATCACCTCGATCTCGTGGATGCGCTCGGCGGGCGGGTTGTAGTACATCAGCGGATAGAGGTACAGCGCGGGAGCTATCGGAATCCCGTCCTCGAGGATGAGGACGCGCCCCGCGCGCCGCGGCGGCAGCCCGCGGATGCCGACGTTGAGCCGCGAGTTGCCCGCGCCGTCGTCGGCGTATCCTTGCACGCCCGCGATGCGCTCCAGCGCCTCCTGCGTGCCCACGGGCTTCATGCGGTCGAGCGCGGCGGAGTCGAGGCGCGTCGCGGTTCCGGTCAGCTTCTCGAGGCGGCCGGGCGCCTTCGAGATCACCACCATCGGGTCGAGGTCGACGCTGCCCCCGTCCTGGGCCGACACGGCGGTCAGCGAAAGCAGGGAGAGCGCGAAGGCGTGCCGCGTCGCGCGGCGAACGATCCGGTTCCGCATCAGAACACCGCCGGATTCGGGGAATCGTCGGGAAGGATGCGCGCGCCGCAGTGGCTGCCGGCGCAGCCTGTTCCGCCGCCGGAGTCGAGGAGGGGGTCATCGTCGCAGGCTCCGAAGCCCGAGGCCACGACGAAGCATGCGGCAAGAAGGAAGAGGCGCGCGGTGGCAAGCCAGAACGGACGGCGCGAGGAGGCGAGGGATGCGGGCATGGTCTTCACGGGGCTCATAGATTGAGATTGTGTCTAAATTTTAATACTCTTGCGACCAAGTCTCAAGAGGGATTTTCCGGCAATAACGAATGGGGGCGATCAGCTTATCTTGTGTTTCCCGGCGCCCGTTTCCCTCGACCCATCACCCCCGAAAAAACGTCAAATTTCGAAGGCCCACCCATGCAAAACCTGAAACCCGTGCGCATCGGCCTCCTCTTGGCCCTCCTGTCCATCCTCTACGGTTACCTGTTCGGCATCGCCTTCGGGGCTTGGGAGGACGGCATGAAAGCCGACCTCAAGGCCTCCGGGCAGGCGGTCCTCGAGACGGTTTACGGCGGCGACGAGGCGGCCATGCTGGCGGTCTACGACAAGTCCTGGGCGTACTACAAGCGCTCGCACCTGCATGCCGGTTCGCTCGGCGCCTCGGCCGTCGCCCAGATCCTGCTGCTGTCGGTCCTCGTCGCGACGCCGCGCGCCAAGGCGGCGACGGCCTTCCTCCTCGGCTTCGGCGCGATCGGCTACGGCGTGTACTGGTGGCTGGCGGGCATGCGCGCGCCCGGCCTCGGCAGCACGAGCCTCGCGAAGGAGTCTCTCGACTGGCTGGCCATGCCCACCGCGGGCGCCTGCCTGATCGGAACGGTGCTGGTGGCCTTCTTCGCGGTGAGGACGGTGTTCGGGAGGGGGAGTTTGCAGGCGTAGCTTCGTCGGCGGGGCTTCTTCGGAGGCGATTCGCCTCACCCCGGCCTGCGCCGGGGCAGGCTCCCCGACCCCTCTCCAGCGTGGCTGGAGAGGGGATTGCCCGGCAACGCGCTCCGTAAACCCGGGGACGAAGGATGATTTCTCCCCTCTCCTTCCTCGTGTCGCGTTGGATGGAGAGGGGTGGCCTGCCCATGGGCAGGTCGGGGTGAGGCGCGTAGCGACGAAGCCGCGTCTCGAGGAAGGCCGATTCCAATCACCTATTATTCCCCCATGCCCAACCTCAGCGTCGCCCTTTGCCAAATGCGCGTGCATCCCGGCGAGCCCGCGCGCAACGCGGGCGAGATGCTGCGAGTGCTCGCGGAGCTGCGCGGCAAGGCCGACCTGGCCGTTTTTCCTGAGTTGTGCGTTCCCGGTTACTTCCTCGGCGACGCCTGGGAACGCCCGGCGTTCCTGCGGGATTGCGAGGCGTGGAACGGCCGGATCGTCGCGGCCTCGGAGGGCGGGCCCGCCGTCGTGTTCGGAAGCGTCGTCACGGATTGGGAAACGAAGGGCGAGGACGGCCGGCCGCGCAAGCACAACGCCTGGATCGTGGCGCAAGGCGGCAAGGCGCTCGAGCATCCCGGCCTCAAGCGGCCATACGGCGTGAAGACGCTCTTGCCGCATTATCGCGAGTTCGAGGACGGCCGGCACTTCTACGACGCGCGCGAGCTGGCCCGCGACCGGAATCGGCCTTGGGAAGATTTCGTCGAGCCTGTCATTCTTCCCCTCGGGGAAGGTTCCCTGCGCCTCGGGGTGTTGCTCTGCGAGGACGCATGGGAAGACGATTACGTCCAGAAGCCGGTCGAAGCGCTGGCCGCGAAGAAACCCGACCTGGTCGTCAACCTCAGCGCGTCCCCCTACACGCGCGGCAAGAACGGCAAGCGGAACCGGGTGTTCTCGGAAAAGGCCCGCATCCTCGGTTGTCCGCTCCTTTACGTCAACTGCACCGGCATCCAGAACAACGGCAAGACGCTGTACACGATGGATGGAAGCAGCACGGTGTACGGGGGGGGCGGGGCGGTGGTCGGAGGGATGGCGGCGTATGAGGAGGCGGTATCCGTCGTTGAGGTCACGACGGGATCCGTAAGGGCGACCCATGGGTCGCCCTTACAACGACCCGATAGCTTCCGGAACCCGCCCTCCATTGCCGAGGTTCACTCCGCCCTTCGCTACGGCATCCGCGAGTTTCTCGCCTCGACCGGTCTCACGCGCGTCGTCATCGGCGCCTCGGGCGGAATCGACAGCGCCGTGACCGCCGCCTTGTTCCGCGAAGTGCTTGCGCCTGAGGACCTGCTTCTCGTCAACATGCCGAGCCGGCACAACAGCGCGACCACTCGCGGGCTGGCCCGTCGGCTCGCGGAGAACCTCGGTTGCCTCTACGCCGAGGTTCCCATCGAGGATTCGCTGGCGGTGGCCCGGGCGCAGTTGCACGGGCTCGAGGCTTCTTCCATCGACGGCGTTCTTCACGCGACCCTGAAGCTCGAGGGGCTCGCCGACGAGAACGCGCAGGCGCGCGACCGCGGGGCGCGCGTGCTGGCGGGGGCGGCGCAGGCCTTCGGCGGGGTGTTCACCTGCAACGCCAACAAGGCGGAGCTGAGCGTGGGTTACGGCACGCTGTACGGCGACATCGCCGGTTTCCTGGCGCCGCTCGGCGACCTGTGGAAGCAGGATGTTTACGCGGTGGGACGGTACCTGAACGAGTCCATTTACGGACGCGAGGTCATTCCGGCGGGGATATTCGACGTCGTGCCCTCGGCGGAGCTTGGGGCGCATCACGCGGTGGACGAGGGCAAGGGCGATCCGCTGTTTTACCCCTACCACGACCGTCTATTCTTTTCATGGGTGCAGCGCTGGAATCGCGCGACTCCCGAGGAAAACCTCGAGTGGTACGTTGCCGGCACGCTTTCGTCGGAGCTGGGACTTCCGTCGGAGGTGGACCTGAAGAAGCTCTTCCCGACGCCCGCCGACTTCATCGCCGACCTCGAGCGCTGGTGGAACCTCTACAACGGGATCGGCGTGGCCAAGCGCGTGCAGGCCCCGCCCGTGCTCGCCGTCAGCTCGCGCGCCTTCGGCTTCGACCACCGCGAGTCGCTGGGCCGGGCGGTGTACACGGAGAGGTACAAGGAGTTGAAGGCGAAGGTTTTGCGATAAGAAACTTCCTCGCTACGCGCCTCACCCCCGACCCCTCTCCATCCAACGCTGCGCGAGGATGGAGAGGGGGGGGACATCTTCTTTCTCCCCGAAGTCCAAAGAAAATGTCATGCCCCCTCTCCTCTCCCCGAGAGACATCCAGAGTGATTCGAATTCGTTC
>CBFGVC010000088.1:0-8014 GCA_965652255.1 uncultured Fibrobacteria bacterium
CCCGCTCGGCGGAACGCTACGGGCTGACGGTCGAGGAGTACAAGCGCAAGAACCTGATGCGCGCCGAAATAAGCTCCTCCGACGTTGCGGCCGCCGTGCTCGCGCTCGCGGGCCCGGCCTTCCCGCGCACGACGGGCGCCCAAATCCCCGTGGACGGCGGCAACGATCGCGTCATCTGAACCGGAGGCACAATGCACCGCGAAGATACCCCCCCAAACGCGCCAAGACCGGTCAGGAAAGTCCTCAACGACCCCCTCAAGGTGGCCGACGAGCTGCTCGAGGGGCTTGTGCTCGCGAACGACGGCAAGGTCGTGAAGCTGCCCGGCGTGAACGCCATCGTGCGGCGCGACATCCCCGCCGGCAAGGTGACCGTGCTGGTGGGCGGCGGCAGCGGCCATGAGCCGCTGTTCCACGGGTTCGTCGGAAGGAACATGGCGGACGGGGCCGCCTGCGGCGACATCTTCGCCGCCCCCTCCCCCGATGTGCCGTACGAGGCGACGAAGGCGCTCGATCGCGGCAAGGGCGTGCTGTACCTCTACGGCAATTACGCAGGCGACAACATGAACTTCGACATGGCGGCCGAGATGGCCGCCTCCGACGGAATCCGGGTGGAGACCGTGCGCGTCTGCGACGACGTGGCCTCGGCGCCCCCGGAGCGCATGCTGGAACGACGCGGCATCGCGGGCGACCTTTACATGATCAAGGCCGCGTGCGGGGCCGCCTCCGTTTACGACGGCCTCGACGAGGTGGTCCGCGTGGCGAGGAAGGCCCGCGACAACATCCGTACCTTGGGCGTTGCGTTGGCGGCGGGCTCCATCCCCCAAACGGGGGCTCCCACCTTCCTGCTTCCTGACGACGAGATCGAGATCGGCATGGGCGTGCACGGCGAGCCCGGCGTGCAGCGGCAAAGGATGAAACCGGCCGACGAGCTCACGGCGCAGATGCTGGACCGCATCCTCGAGGACCTTCCCTTCAGCCGCGGGGACGAAGTGTGCCTGCTGGTGAACTCGCTGGGCGCGACCACCATGATGGAATGCCTGATCGTGAACCGCGCGGCCAGGAGGATCCTCGCCGACCGCGGCATCACGGTGCATGCCACCGACGTGGGCGCGTACGTGACCTGCCAGGAAATGGCGGGCTTTTCGATCACCTTGATGCGCCTCGACGAGGAGCTGAAGCGCTTCTACGACATGCCGGCCGACTCGGTGGGCTACCGCAAGGCGGGGGCGTGAGCGCGTTCCCCGAAGCGGGCGCCCTCGACGCCGACGCGCTGAAACGCGCGCTCATGGGAGCCGCGGACCTCGTCCTCGCCGAGACCGAATCGCTCACGCGCGCCGACCAGGCGATCGGCGACGGCGACCACGGCATCGGCATGGCGCGCGGCTTCACCGCCGTGAAGGCGGGCCTTGGAGAGAGCGGAACCGGCATTCCGATGATCCTGGAATTCGTCGGCAAGACCTTGATGATGAAGGTGGGGGGGTCTTCGGGGGCCATTTTCGGCACGCTGTTCCTTTCGGGGGCGAAGGCGGTCGCCGACGCGCCGATGGACTCCGAGAGCCTTGCGCGCTTCCTCGAGGCCGGCCTCGAGTCCGTGCAAAAACGAGGCGGCGCCCGACCGGGCGACAAGACGCTCGTGGACGCGCTCGCCCCGGCCGCCGAAGCCGCCCGGGCCCATGCCTCCGCGCCGGTGCGGGACTGCCTGAAAGCCGCGGCGCGAGCCGCCGACCAAGGCTTGGAGCGCACGCGCCACCTGGTCGCGACGCTCGGCCGGGCGAAAACCCTCGGCGAACGCTCCCTCGGCCACCCCGATCCCGGGGCGATGTCGATGGCTCTGGTGCTGAGGGGAATGGCGGAGAGCGGATGACAACAGAACATCACAGCAGCACAGCATCACAGCAGCAGAACAACAGAGCTGCAGGACGGCACAACATCACAGCATCACAACAACGGAACAACAGGGCCTCAGAGTTCCAGGACGACAAAAACCCGTCTACCGGAAGGCGTTCTGTTGTTGTGATGCTGTGCTGCTGTGATGTGCGTTAAGGCTCAAGCCTTGCGTTCACCTTTAACCTGAAACCTACCCCGGAGTTCCCCATGGCCGACCTCGACGACACCCAGGACACCAAGGAATACCACGCGGGCGTTCCGCAGAAGACCGAGGGATCCTTCCTCAAGGGCTGCGGCAACCTCGACTGGGGAATGAAGAACCGCCTGTCGCGCGTGTTCAATCCTCGAAGCGGCAAGACCGTGATGCTCGCCTTCGACCACGGTTATTTCCAGGGCCCCACGACGGGGCTGGAGCGCGTGGACGTGTCGATCCTCCCGCTCGAGCCGTACTGCGACACGCTCATGGTGACGCGCGGCATCCTGCGCAGCATCATTCCTCCGGCCACGCAAAAGCCAATCGCCCTGCGCGTCTCGGGCGGCCCCAGCATCCTCAAGGAACTTTCGAACGAGGAGATCGCGGTGGACATCGACGATGCGATCCGCTGCAACGCAAGCGCCATGGCCGTCCAGGTGTTCATCGGCGGCGAGCATGAGAGCCGCAGCGTCATCAACATGACGAGGCTCGTGGACGCGGGGCTGCGCGCGGGCATCCCGGTGATGGCCGTGACGGCCGTGGGCAAGGAACTGGCGCGCACGCCTCGCTACTTCCGCCTCGCCACCCGCATGTGCGCCGAGCTGGGCGCGCATTTCATCAAGACTTACTATGTCGAGAAGGAATTCGAGACGGTCACCTCGTGCTGCCCCGTGCCCATCGTGATCGCCGGAGGCAAGAAGCTTCCGGAGCCCGACGCGCTGAGGATGTGCCGCAACGCCATCGACCAGGGCGCGGCGGGCGTCGACATGGGACGCAACATCTTCCAGTCACCGAACCCGGTCGCCATGATCCAGGCCGTCCGGGCCGTCGTGCACGACGGCGAAACGGCGGAGAAGGGATACCAGATGTACAAGGATTTGGGGGGAACGTAGCGAAATCACAACATCACAGCATCACAGCAACGGTCGCGAGATCGGAACACGGCTGTTTTGATGTTGTGATGCTGTGATGTTGTATTTCTTCGAAAGGACACCACTCATGGCCGAGAAAAAATTCATCGACTCCAACGGCATCCGCCTCGCCTACGAGGAACGCGGCAGCGGGGAACCGCTGGTGCTCATCATGGGGCTCGGCGCCGACGGGCAGGTGTGGGACGCGCACGCGCAGGCCTACGCGCAGAAGTTCCGCTGCTTCCTGGTGGATAACCGGGGCACGGGCGAATCGGACAAGCCCGAAGGGCCCTACACCACCGCGCAGATGGCCGACGATTATGCCGGGCTGATCCGCGGCCTCGGGCTCGGGAAGGTGCGCGTGGCGGGCATCTCGATGGGCGGCGCCATCGCGCAGGAGCTGGCCCTGCGGCATCCCGACCTCGTCCGCTCCATGGTGCTGGTGTGCACTTGGGCGAAATTCGACCCCTACGCCGCCACGGTGTTCGACAACCTCGCGAAGGTGCGTGCGTCCGTCGATCCGGCCACCTTCATGGAGTTGCTTTTCCTGTGGATCTGGACGCCCATGTGGACGAACGCCCATGGCGACGACCTGAAAGCGGCCATCCAGGCGGCGGGCCCCGACGCGGCCGCCAAGGGCCTTTGGATGCCGCAGCACGCCTTCGAGGCCCAGGTCTCCGCCTGCATCACGCACGACACCGTGGGGAGGGTTCAGGACATCAAGGTTCCCTGCCTCCTCACCATCGGCAGCGCGGATATCTTCACCCCCATGTCCTACACCGAGTACCTGCATGCACGGATCGCCGGCAGCGAACTCAAGGTGTTCCCCGGCTGGGGGCACGTGCATCACTGGGAAGCGCTGGAAGAGTTCAACGCGGTGACGACGGAGTGGTTGGAGAACAACTAGGGCATCACAGCATCACAACAACAAGAACATTGCCCCATTTACCGTCTTGGCCTTCGGATGTTGTGATGTTGTGATGTTGTGATGTTCCTTCACCGCGCCGTCGTCAGCTTCTCCATCATCCGGCACCGCACCTTCAGGAATCCCCGCCCCGATCGGGCCAGGCGCATGTCGCCGATGAGGGCGTGGGCCATCACGTAACCCATATTGTCCCAATCGGGGCCGCAGGTCGTGATGCCGAGGTGGTAATACTGCGGGTCGTTCTGGAAGCAGGCGATGGACACGTCCTGCGGCACGCGCTTGCCTTGCCCCTTGAGCCATGACAAGGCTTCCGCCGCCATCTTGTCCCTGAAAAAAATCCAGATGCGGGTATTCGAGTGCTCGGAAGCGGCGCCAAAGGCGTCTTCCGAGAAGCGGATGCTGCGATCCAGGTCGGCCAGGCTGGCGTTCGGATATTTCGAGGCCAAATAGCTGCGATAGCCGTCGTCCAAGTGCTCCTCGAACGACAGCCTTCCCGGCGAACCATTGACCGGGCGGACGATGAACCGGAACGCGAATCCGGGAATCAGGTTGCGAACCGTAAGGGCGATCTTGAGGAAGAACCGGGCGTCGACGAATTCGGCAAGATCCGCCTCATCGATGCAAAAATTGGCCTCGCGATGGCCCGCGTTCAGCAGGTAGTGCGCAAGAACCCGGGCCTTTTCCGTGTCGAGGTTCCCACGTAGAAAAACCTGGCACCGCGCCGCGAGCTCCGAAAGGTTGCCGCGGCTGCCGTGCACGAGGATCCGGACCCGCCCGTCGAGGGCAGAGCCGTGAAGGTCGAAGAATTCCCGAAAGAACGGAAGGTGCGTCTCGTCCACGCCGTAGAAGACCAGGCCCGCAGGGTACCGCCCCGTCCGCGCCCAGCCCCTGGCCAGTTCCGGGATCGCCTCGGCGCGCTCGGGGTGAAGGAAAAAGCCCGCGTCGTACAATTCCCTCTCCATTTTCTGGAAGGCGAGGGCGATGGGATCGGTGCTGAAGATGTCATGGAAGTCGTCCTTGCCGAAGCGAAGGAAGTAGACCTCCTGGGTCGGCCGCGGGTTCATCAACTGGTCCATCTTGCCGACCCAGTAGCTCTTCCCCACCTTCTCGACGTAGCCCATGCGCTCGAGGCGTTGGTAGGCCATGGTGACCGTCTCGGAGGACACCCGGAACTGGCTGCGCACGAGCTTGACCGCCGGCAGCGGCTCGCCCTTTCGGTAAACCCCCTCCGAGATGAGGCGCACGAGGCCCGTGACAAGGTGCTCCACCGACGATTCCCGCGTCGTCCCCTCGCGAACCTTCAACGTGGCCCGCGAGTTGCCCTCGCGCCCCGGGGTGAAAGTGCCCTTCCCGGGAATGCGGACGATCCTGCCCTCGGCGCGCAGCTTCGCCAAGGCCCTTTGGATGGTGATGGCGGAGAGGCCCCACTGGGCGCTGAGCATCCTGCCGGGAGGCAGGCATGAATCCGGAGGCAGCTTGGCGATCTCCGCGATGATCCATTGCTGAAACTCTTGGGCTTTGGTGACCGCCATGCCTACCGCTCCGCGTTCCGGTTTTAGACATCTTCGGCTGGAGCCGAAGGGTTTCGGATTCTCATGACTGAATTAATGCGATTTCGCGCGCATTATCTGTATTATTTCAGCCTGTTTAGGTATTTTCCAATGAAATATTTGGGCCTTGGGCAGGACCTCCACTGGACCCAAAAGATTCAAAAAACGTGATTTTTCAGGGTATAATTGCGCATTTAAACAATAATAGGTGCTATTGGAACAATTCGGCCGATTGTACTCACGGGAAAGCGGACCGAACAGTATGATTATGTCGGCAAATTTATCATACCGGAATTTGAAGGCGCCGCCCCCGGTTTCACTGCGTTCCGGGCAGAAAAAAGCCCGGGGGCAGCGCCCCGGGCTTCCTCGAGCCTCCACGCTTGTGCGCGAGCCGTCAGGCGTGCTTCTTCGCGAAGTCGCGCATGAGGTCGACCAAGGCCTGCACGCCATCGAGTCCCATCGCGTTGTAGATGCTCGCGCGGAAACCTCCCACCGAACGGTGCCCCTTGAGGCCCGAGAGCCCGGCGGCCTCGGCCTCCTTGAGGAACTCCTTCTCCAGTTCGGGCTTCTCCATCACGAAGGTGACGTTCATGCGCGAGCGATCCTCGACTGCGCAGGTGCCCTTGAAGAGGGGGTTCGAATCGATCTCGGCATACAGCGCCGCGGCTTTCTCCTCGTTTCGCCTTTGCATGGCCGCGACGCCGCCTTGGGCCTTCACCCACTTGAGCGTCTCGAGCGCCATGAAGATGGCGAAGGCGGGCGGAGTGTTGAACATCGAGTCGTTGTCCGCATGAACCTTGTAGTCGAGCATCGAAGGGATCTTGCGCTTGCCCTTCCCCATCCAGTCCTCGCGGATGACGACGACGGTGGCGCCCGCGACGCCCATGTTCTTCTGGGCGCCCGCGTAGATCAGCCCGAACTTCGACACGTCGACCGGGCGGCTGAAGATGTCGCTGCTCATGTCGGCCACCAGCGGGACCGGCGAAGCGGGGAAGGCCTGCAACTGCGTGCCGTAGATGGTGTTGTTCGAGGTGACGTGGAAATACTGCGCGTCGGCCGGGACGGCGTAATCCTTCGGGATGAAGGTGTAGTTCGCGTCCTTGCTCGAGGCGACCACGTTCACGTTGCCGAAGAGCTTCGCCTCCTTGATCGCCTTGTTGGCCCACACGCCGGTGTCGAGATAGGCGGCGGTCTCTCCTTCGCCGAGCAGGTTCATGGGCGCCATGGCGAATTGCAGGCTCGCCCCGCCCTGCAGGAAGAGCACCCGGTAACCCTCGGGAACCCCGAGCAGCTCCTTCACGATGGCGACGGCATCGGCCACGACCTTCTCGTACTCCTTGCTGCGGTGCGAGATCTCCAGCAGCGACATCCCCATCCCCTGAAACTCGAGGCAGGCGCGGGAACCGGCTTCCATCGCCTCGCGGGGCAAAATGGCGGGGCCGGCGCTGAAGTTATACACCTTGTTCATGGGGGGATCCTTTGGGTTGGGAAGCCGATGAATTTAGAAAAGGGATTTTTGGGGATCCGGCTGCGATCGCGGCTTCGTCGGGCGACGGAAAAACACAAATGCGGAATGCGGCGGCGGGCCGGCGAACAGGGGCGAATGGGATTCGCCCCTGCGCCGTCACCGGGATCGATAGGACGCCGCCGCCGTGGTCTGGATCCCGCCGCGCGCGTTGAACACGCCGCGCACTTCCATCGAGCGGGGCTTGCAGGCCTTCACGCAGTCGGCTAGCACGCGGTTCACCACGTGCTCGTGGAAGATGCCGAGGTCGCGATAGTTGTTGATGTACTCCTTGAAGCTCTTGAGCTCCAGGCAAAGCTTGTTCGGGACGTAGGAGATCACCAGCGTGGCGAAGTCGGGCAGGCCCGTCTTCGGGCAGATGCAGGTGAACTCCGGGACGCTCACCTCGAGGCTCGTGGCGCTGCCGGGATACATGAACTCCCAGGTCTCGATCTCCGGCATTTTCATGCCGGGGATGTGGTTCTGGCGGCCTTCGTAGGCTGATGCGCCGGGTACGGACGACGCATGCGTCGTCCCTGCCGGGCGCTTCTTTCCAACCTTGCTCATAACTCTCCCTCTGCAATCACCTTCTGTTCGCCCGTGGTCAGGTCCTTGACCTCATAACTCCCCTCGGGCGCGCGGTCGGAGCCGAAGAAAAGGACGCGCTTCGCGCCCGCCTCGTTGGCCTCCTCCATCTGCTTCTTGAACTTTCCGCCCTTGAGGCCATAGGACACCGACAGGCCGCGGGAACGCAACCTTTGCCCCAAGGCCAAAAGCCCGGGGCGCGGCAGGTCACCGGGCGAAAGGTCGGCCAGGTAGTAGTCCACCCCCGGCCTTCCCTGCGGCAAGAGGTTTTTTTCCTTGAGCAGCTCGGCCAGCACCACGTCGCCCATGCCGAAGCCCACGGCCGAGACGGCCTCGCCCCCGAGGTTGGCCAGCAGGCTGTCGTAGCGCCCGCCGCCGGCGAGCGCGCGCAGGCCGATGCCCTTGTCGAACACCTCGAACACGATGCCGGTGTAGTACGCGAGCCCGCGGACGACGGAG
>CBFGVC010000089.1:0-7953 GCA_965652255.1 uncultured Fibrobacteria bacterium
TTCCAATGCCGGGGCCTCGCTTGCTGATGCCTTATTCGTAACTCGTAATTCGTAATTGTCTCACATCCCCGGCAAGCCCAATCCTTTCGTCACTCCCCCCATGCGCGCCTGCGAATCGGCTTCGGCCTTGGCGCGGGCCTCGTTGAAGGCGGCGAGCAACAAATCTTCCAGCGCCTCCAGGTCGTCGGGATCCACGGCCTCCTTCTTGAGCCGCACCGACTGCACCTCGAACTTTCCATTGATGGCGATCTTCACCAGCCCGCCGCCGGCCTCGGCCTCGTACACGGTCGACTGCAATTCCTCCTGCATCTTGCTCATGCGGCCCTGCATTTTCTGGAGGTCCTTCATCATCTTCTGCATGTTCATGGGGAGTCCTTTCGGGGGGCGAGGGGGCGGCTGGTGGGTAGTGGCATGTGGCCGGTGGCGAGTGGCGGATGGGTGACGGGGGATCCTTCAGGGCAGCATAAGATGGGAAGGTCAGTTCAGCAGGCGGCCCTCGAAGGCTTCGATCAGCTTGCGGACCATCGGCTCTTCCTCCACGACGGCCTCGGCGCTGGCGACGGGATGGATGGGACGAATGGGACGAGCGGCTGTCGCCGGCGCAGGCGTCTCGCCGTCGGTTTCCATGGCCGAGAAGGCCAACGTGAACTCCGAACCCCGGGTCGCGCGCGCCCCGAGGAAGGCGCGGAGGCTCTTGCGATTCTCGCCGTCGCCGAGAAAAAGATCGAGGTAATGCGCGTTGGCGAAAACCACCTCGAGCGTCGCGGGGGCCCCTTCCTTGAAATCGAGACGGCTGTGGCGAAGCGGGCTCGAGGTGAAGGGCCGGTCGAGCGCGTAATCCTCCACGAGGTCGGCCCAGCTTGCGGGCATTTCGGCGGGATCGAGCGCACGCGCGGGGGCGGAGCCGTCCGCGGAAGCGTTCGCGGCGGACGACAGGTCCGAGGCCGAAGGATGCCGGGCGGCCGGATAGCCCCCGAAGTCGCCCCCATCGAGTTCTTCCCCGCGGCCCTCGTCTTCATCCGAGGCCTCGTCGCTCGCGGACAGGTCGTCCTCCGCATCCGGGGCCGACGCGGGAAAGGCATTCGACGATTCCATCGCAACCGGAACATCGGGAAAACCGGATCCGGGGAGGAAAGGGGGGGCTTCGGCTGGAACCGCCGAACTGTCCGGGGAACTTTCGGAACCGATGGGATTCGGGGCCGGCTCCGTCAGCTCAGGATTTTTTTTTTTGTCGGCCGCGGCTGGGGAGGCCTGCGAGGCGGGAGCGGGAGGGGCCGCGGTGGCCGCGGGAAGGGCATGAGGCTCCTGGCCCATCAGTTGCGCCAGCGTGACCACGCGGTCGAGCGCGGCCATGCGCGCCAGGCCCAGCTCGACCCACAGGCGCGGGTGAGGCGCGGCCTTCAGGCCCGCCAAAAGGTCCGAGACGATCTTGGCGTAGCGGAGGAGATCGCCGTCCTGCAAGTCGTCCGCGATCGCCTTGATCGCGGCGAAGCGATCTGCGGAAAGGCCGAGCAGGTCCGGTGTCACGCCCGGCTGCCGCGCGAAGAGCAAGTCCCGCAAAAACTCCCCGAAGCCGGTCAGGAACTCCGCGACCTCGAGTCCTTCCTCGTACACGTCGTTCAGCACCGCGAGGCAGCCGCCGGCATCGTGCCCCGCGATGCGCCTGAGCAGGTCGTCGAACATCGCCTCGGCGGGAATCCCGAGCGCCTTGCGGGTGGCCTCGAGGGTCAGATCCTCGCCGGCGAAGGCGTACACCCGGTCGAAGAGGCTGAGCGCGTCGCGCATGCTGCCGTCGGCCTTGCGCGCCAAGGCCTCGAGCGCGGCCCGCTCGGGCCTCACGCCTTCCTTGCCGCAGATGAACTCGAGCCGCTCGCGGATCTGCGCCTCGGAGATGCGCTTGAAGTCGAAGCGCTGCACGCGCGACAGGATGGTGTGCGGCACCTTCGACGACTCGGTGGTCGCGAAGATGAACACCACGTGGGGCGGGGGCTCCTCCAAGGTCTTCAGCAGCGCGTTGAACGCCGACTTGGAGAGCATGTGCACTTCGTCGATGATGTAGATCTTGTACTTGCCCTGCATGGGCGCGTAGGCCACCTGCTCCCGCAGCTCGCGGATGTCGTCCACGCTGTTGTTCGAGGCGCCGTCGATCTCGAGCACATCCATCGAGGAACCCTTGTTCAGCGCCTGGCAGTTCTCGCATTGCTCGCAGGGGGTCGCCGTCGGGCCCTTTTGGCAATTCAGCGCCTTGGCCAGGATCCGGGCGGAGGTCGTCTTGCCCACGCCGCGCGTGCCGGTGAACAGGAAGGCGTGGGACACCCTGCCGGTTTCGATGGCGTTGCGCAGCGTGCGGGCGATATGCTCCTGCCCGACCATCTCGTCGAAATTGCGCGGCCGCCACTTGCGGGCCATGACGAGGTAGGACATGGGGAGGAAGTTACGAATTACGAGTTACGAATTGAAGGGCGGATGGCCCCGTGGAGAAGCGGCGGGAAGGGGCGCGCGTCCCGGAATTTGCACCGGATCCCCCGTTTTTTATTCGTACCTCGCACCTCGTAATTCGTAGCTTTTGCGGCCTATGGCCCGCATCAATTCCAACTACCAGAAGCTTCAGGCAGGTTACCTCTTTCCCGAGATCGGTCGGCGCGTGCGCGCGTTCTCGGCGGAGAATCCTTCGGCGAAAATCATCCGGCTGGGCATCGGCGACGTCGTGCTCCCGCTCCCGGCTCCCATCGTGAAGGCCCTCAAGGACGCCGCCGACGAGATGGGCGCGCGCGAAGGCTTCCGGGGCTACGGCCCCGAGCAGGGCTACGACTTCCTGCTGAACGCCGTGGCGTCCGACTACAAGGCGAACGGCGCGAACGTGGAGGCCGACGAGGTTTTCATCTCCGACGGCTCCAAGTGCGACACGGCCAACATCCAGGAGATCTTCGGCCTCGACAACGTGATCGCGGTGACCGACCCGGTGTATCCCGTGTACGTGGACACCAACGTGATGGCCGGGCGCACGGGTACGGCGGAGAACGGCCGCTACGGCAAGCTGGTGTACCTGCCCACCACGGCCGAAAACGGCTTCGACCCGGAGCTTCCCAAGGTCAAGGTCGACATCGTGTACCTGTGCTCTCCCAATAATCCCACCGGCGCGGTGATGCCGCGCGCGTCGCTGGAGAAGTGGGTGAAGTACGCGACGGAGAACGAGGCGGTCATCCTGTTCGACGCGGCCTACGAGGCGTTCATCACCGAACCGGGACAGGTGAAGTCGATCTACGAGATCCCGGGGGCGCGGGAGGTGGCCATCGAGTTCCGGTCGCTGTCGAAGACGGCAGGGTTCACGGGGACCCGCTGCGCCTATACGGTGGTGCCGAAGGACCTGAAGGCCCGGAACGATGCCGGGGAACTCGTCGGCGTCCACGGCCTGTGGCTTCGCCGGCAGACCACGAAGTTCAACGGCGTGTCGTACCCCATCCAGAAGGCCGCCGAGGCCGTGTTCTCGCCGGAGGGCCGCAAGGCCGTGGCGGATAACATCGCCTACTACATGGAAAACGCCCGCATCATCCGCGAGGGGCTCAAGGCTGCCGGCTTCACCGTGTACGGCGGCGTGAACGCGCCTTACATCTGGCTCAAGACTCCCGAGGGCGTGGGCTCGTGGGACTTCTTCGACAAGCTGCTGCGCGAGCACCACGTCGTGGGCACGCCGGGCGCGGGATTCGGTTCCTGCGGCGAAGGGTACTTTCGCCTTTCGGCCTTCGGCTGGCGCGAGAATGTCCAGGAAGCGGTGCGGCGGGTCACGAAGAAGAGCTAACGGGTGGACAGGTAACGGGTAAAGCAGGGGTAGCCACTTGCGTTCGTTCCGCATCGGGTCTTCACTTTCACCTGTTACCCGTTACCCGTCACCTCGTTTCTAGCGCAGCGCCGCCCACCACGCCAGCGCATAGACGGCGTAGGTTACCAGCACCGCCGCGGCCTGGCGGCCCGGCCTTTCGAAATCCTGCCTTGCCAGCCAGAACACCGCCGGCGCGCAGAGCGCGCCGCAAATGAAGCCGATGAAGTGGGCCTTGATGTCGGAATTTTCCCCCAAGCCCGTCATCACGGCGAGGAAGAAGGCGCCGAGCAGCGGGGTGAAATTGCGAAGGCCGGGCCTCAGGCCCTTCGGAAAGTACCGCGTCTCCACCGCGGCGAGCATCCCCAACCCGGCGAAGACGACCGTCGAGAAGCCCAGCGAGCGGTAGTAAGAGGGCGAGAGAGCCGCCACGCCCCAGTTGGCGACTGCGGCGGCCAAGGTGAGCAGGAGCATCGAGGTGCCGATGCCGCAACGGCGCCGCAGCAGGTTGAAGATGAAGTAGCCCGAGAGCATGTTGCCGATGAAGTGCTCCGAGTCGGCATGCAAGGTGGTGGCCGTCAGGGTGCGCCACCATTCTCCGTCCAGGATGCGCCCCGCGATGGCCATGCCGCGCGTCTCCATCCAGCGGCCCCAGGTTTCGGCCGTGGCCCAGAAGGAGAAGAGCGCGGGGATGGCGAGGTGCAGGGCGGGGGAGAGGTGCAGGTCGAAGGGGGCCACCTCGGGATCCTCGACGCGGTAGCCCTCGTTTTCGGCGTCGTACTTCTCCAGCAGCGAGGCCGCGCGCGCGGCGTCGGCCGCGTCGACGGTGAGGAGGAAGTCCTCGCCTGAATACTCGATCCAATGCCTCACGCCCTCCGAGGCGAGCGCGAGCGAGGCGTCGAGCACGGGTTGCTTGGTGGGCGACCGGCGTATCTCGACGCGGTCTGGGGAACTGTCGGCGGTTTCCGGAGGTTCGCGATCCATGCGGAGGAATCTAAAAGAATCGCCATCCTCCGGGTGAGCCGGAAAATTTTTCGGTGCTCACTCGGCTCGTTCGGGGATCGCCACAGGAAAAGGCGCTCCGCGCCGTCCCGAACAATAGGCTGCCCCGAAGCTCGCCTCGTTCCGCGCCGAAAAGATTTTCCGGCGACGTCCGACGGTGAATAAATCAGGAAGCCTTCGCGCTCCTGTTGAACGCCACGCACTCCTCCAGCGTCACGCCGTCGCCGCCGAAGATGTCCAGCGCGCTGCCGATGGTCAGGCCGATCTTGCCATTGCTCTCCGCCTTCATGCGCTTGAGGTCCTCGAGCGAAGACGCTCCGCCCGCATAGGTAATCGGCTTGCGCGCGAGGCGGGTCAGGTGGCGAACCAGTTCCCAATCCGGGCCTTGGCGCAAGCCCTCCACGTCCGCGGCGTGGATCAGGTACTCGGCGCAGAACGGGTCGAGCGCGCCGAACAGGCGCGCGTCGATCTTCACCGGCAGCACGGTTTGCCAGCGATCCTTCGCCACGAACCAGTCGTTCCCCTGCCTCCGGCAACTGAGGTCCACCACGAGGCGATCGGGGCCCACGAGGGCCGAAAGCTCGCGAAGCCGGTCGAGGTCGAGGCCGTCCCGCGGGAACAGCCACGAGGTGACGATCACATGGCTCGCGCCCGCGTCGAGCCATGCGCGCGCGTTCGCGGGCGAAATTCCGCCGCCCACCTGCATGCCGCCCGGCCAGGCGGCCAAGGCCGCCTTGGCGGCCTCCTCGTTTCCGGGGCCCAGCATGATGACGTGCCCGCCCTCGAGGCCGTTCCGGCGATAGAGGTCGGCGTAATGCGCCGCGTCCTTGTCAGAGACGAAGTTCGTCCGGGCCTGTCCGTCGTCCCGGAGGGTTCCGCCCACGATTTGCTTGACGCGCCCCTCGTGGAGGTCGATGCAAGGGCGGAAGAGGGTCATGGGGGGGAATTTAGAAGAGTGAAGGGGGAAGAGTGAAGACTGAAATGGGAACCCCAAAAAACACCCCCATGGGCCGCCTCGCGTCGGAATTCCGGTCTCTTCCCTTCACCCTTCACTCTTCCCATTTCACTTTTCCCTCAAGGTTCCACCTTCAGCACCTTCCCCTTCATGTCCCTGTAAATGACCTTTCCGTCCCTCCGTTCGATGAGCACCGGGCTGCCCCGCCCGTCGACCCCGCGTTCGAACCGGACGCCCGGAGGCCCGCGAAGATCCCCCCCATCGCGCTTTCGTATCGACGCCGGGTTGTTGCGCAGGTAATCGGCCGAGCCGAGCACGAGGGCCCGGGCGGTGAGGTAAAAGTCGCCCGCGCCGGGGCAGTTGGTGTCTTCGTAGGTGAGGGCCATGGTGTTCGCGCCTTGCGTCAGCCACCAGAAGCTTTCGGGGTATTGGGGCCTGAAACCGTCGGTCCATGAGACCACGTAGTTCCAGTTCTCGATGCCTTCGGGGAAGTACGCGCGCACGCCGGTGATGTATTCGCGCTGCAGCGCGGCGAATTGGGCGGACGTTCCGTTCTCATGGTGGTAGAAGAAGAACCGGCTGCAATTGACCTGGTCGGAGTGCATGTTGAGCGCCACGCGCACGCGCGCCTCGGGGGCCGCGGCGGAGAGGCTCTGGAAGGTCGCCTTGAGGGCGGCCACCTCGGGCTCGAGCGTCGGCTGGTTCCAGTTTCCCTCGATGTCTATGCCGTTGGCGTTGTGGCGGCCGCGCCCGAGCGCGACGCCGTCGGGGTTGTGCATCGGCACGAAGTGGAAGGCGAACTCGTTCCGAAGCGCGGCGGCGGTGTCGTTGTCGGCCGTCACGTACCAGAGCATTTCCCGCAGCACGTAGAAGCTTTGCACCTCGGCGGGGTGGGTGCGGGCGTGCACGAACACGCGCGGCTTGGCGGACCCGGATCCGTTCGTCGCCTCGCCCACGGTGACGCGCCAGATGGGGCGGCCCTGGACGGAGAGGCCGATGCTGTCGACTTTCATAAGCGGATTCGCGCGCCAACGCGCGAGATCGGCGGCGAGCGAGTCCAGCGGGTATCCCCACCCGTTCGTGCTGTCAGGCTGGGCGAAGGCGCCGGTCGCGCACAATAGCAGTGCGATGGAAAGTCGTTTGACGGGCATGCAAAAAAACTAGAAGCCGACGACGCCGAGGAAACACCCTTTTGCTTCCGCGTCGTCACGGGAGGTTACATTGCGCGCCATGTCCGATCTCCCCGCCATGATGAAAACCGTTTGGCGCGACGCCTACGGCCCCCCCGATGTCCTCTCCATCCGCGAGATTCCGGTTCCCTCGCCGGGCCCCGGCGAAATCCTGGTGCGCGTGCGCGCGACGACGGTCAACCGCACCGATTGCGGCGCGCTGTGGGGCAAGCCTTATATCTTCCGATTCTTCGTCGGTTGGCCGAAACCGCGGCATGCGGCGACGGGCACCGACTTCGCCGGCGAGGTCGCCGCGGCGGGCCCGGGGGTCACGCGCTTTTCAGTCGGCGATCGCGTCATGGGCTTCGACGACAATTGTCTCGGCTCCCATGCGCAATACCTTAAGGTTTCCGAAAAAAAGGCGATCGCCCGCATTCCCGAGGGCGTGTCCTTCGACACCGCCGCGGCCTCCCTGGAGGGCGCGCACTACGCCCGGAACTTCATGAACAAGGTTCCCCTCAAGCCCGGAGACGAGGCGATCGTGTACGGCGCGACGGGGGCCATCGGCTCGGCGGCCATCCCGCTGCTCAAGCATGCGGGCCTGCGCGTCGTCGCCGTCTGCGCCGGCGAGCATCGCGACCTTGTCGCGGGCCTCGGCCCGGACGAAGTCCTCGACTACACCGCCGGCGACTGGCGGGCGGTATTGAAGGGGCGGACGTTTCCCTTCGTCTTCGATGCGGTGGGGAAGAGCACGTTCGGTTTCTGCAAGCCGCTGCTCAAGCAGGACGGCGTTTACATCTCCTCGGAGCTGGGGCCGGGAGCGCAGAACATCTGGTACTCGCTGCTGGCCCCGGTGATGCGCGGCCCGAAGGTGCGCTTCCCCATGCCGCTGGACATCCCGAAGACCCTGGAGGTGGTGACGTCCTTGCTGGGGGAGGGCGCGTTCGTCCCGCTCATCGACCGTCGGTATCGATTGGAAGATGTCCGGGAGGCCTTCGCCTACGTCGCAT
>CBFGVC010000090.1:0-7936 GCA_965652255.1 uncultured Fibrobacteria bacterium
ACCTCGACACGACGGCGGTACTCCGCGGGTTTTGAGCTCAACTCAGCGCCTTCAAAAAGTTCCAGGGCCGTGATCACGCTGACGACCAAGCGGTCAGGCCCTAGTTCCTTCATCCTTTCCACCACCGAGGCCGGGTTCTCCCGCATCAGGTAGCTGCAGATATTCGTGTCCAGCATATGGGTCGCGGACATGAATTCTCCAGTGAAAGGAAGTCAGGGGAAAATTGGTTCACGGCGGGTTTTGGTCTGAGACGGGCGCTTGAAGTCAGGCATGCTTCCCAGTGCCGCATAAAAGTCTTTGCCGAATTCGCGATGCCGAACAAGGCTGATGACCAGCCGCGTCCCCTCACGGGAAATTTCAACTTCCTCCACGGTTTCGGGAAAACGAAACTTCCCCGGAAGCCGGATCGCCTGACTGTTGCCACTCCAGAAAATCTTGGCTGTCGTCATGATCGCCCCCTTCCAAGGTCAATGTATATACGCGGATATACCTTTTCAACCCGTGCCGGCCAGCCGTTTTCCCCGAAAGCTCCCCCGGGCGAATGCACTACCCCGAAGCCCCTCCCCCATTTCGTTTCCCTGCGTGATATATTGAAAATCATGACCCGCCTCCCGGTCCTCGCCTCCGCGCCGTTCGCGCTCATCCTCACCGCATGCCTCTTCGGCAAGGAGGAGGGCGCGTTCACCTACACGACCGAACTCCACGGCCTCACGCGAACCCTCCACGCCTACAACGCCGACGGTTCCGTCAAAGGCAACCTGGGCATCGGCATCGAAACGACGGATGGCGATGGAATGGGGCTTTCCGGAGACGGGGGGTTCGCGAAGTTCGGGGAAACCGGACTGTTGGTGTTGTGGCCCTTCGCGGTATCGGACGGATCCGAAGACGGCGTGTTCGGGGGAAACCCGTTCCTCGACGACAGCACATTCATCGCCAATATCGACGAATACGCTTCCGCGAAGCCCGTCCCGTTCGTCGGGATCACCCGCGACTCGACTTACGTCCTCGGCGTGGACATGGGCATCCTGCTCCCGCAAGTGTACGTTCGAAAGGCGCGCGCCGGTTTTCCCTGCACCTTCTCGCGACCGCGCGCATTCCAGATCGCCTCGAGCGGCGACACGATCTCGCTGAAGGTCCGGGGCACGCATCTCGACCGGGCGGACACCGTGCGCCTCGCGGTGCTCCTCGACGAGTCCGCGCTGGCGGCGGAGACGCGCTTCGATTCAACGGAACCCGTGACCGGGACCGTGCGCGTGACCTGCCCGGATCCCTGAGTCGCCCCGGTAAGAGCGCGTTCCGGAAAGCCGGGTTCGAAAGCCGGATTCCTTAGGCCGAAATGATCCCGAATTCCCGAAGCGCAGGGGCGAAGTTCGCCCCCTCGTGCCCGGGTCGGCTGAGCTTGATCAGCGCGAAGCGCTGCAGCACGTCGAGCTTCTTCCAGGCGTCGGCCGGGAACGAAAGGCCCAGCGCCGCCGCCTTCTCCGTCACCTGCGCCGGGGCCGTCGCCGATTCCCAAAGAGCCTCGGGAGGCTCCATCAGCGAGGGCAGGGCCCCGCAATTGATACGCACCAAGAGCGAGGTGAAGTCGCGGAAGCCGCGGATCTCGTCCTTGCTGCCGCAAGGCATCTCCGCCATGTAGGCCCGCTCGGCCGGATCCATCTTGGACCATTCGTTCAGCTTGAGCTTGACGCCGGCCAGGTCGAGCTTGTGGCGCACGCACATGGGGACGCAGCGGAGCGTGGCGACGAAGTCGGACTCGAAATCGAAATAACGGGCGGGCACGGAACACCAATTTTAGAAATCACCCCGCCCGCCACCCCCTCCGGAAGGGCGACAAGGCGGCTTGTTTCTCATGCCACCTTGTCACCTTTTCCCGAAATCAGGCCGCGAGGGGATGTCTCCGGAATATCGGCTCTTAACGGTCGAGCGCGTCGTCGACCTTCTCGCCGGTTTCCTCGGCGGGACCATCCTTGTCGAACAGGTCCTCGGCCCCCTCCTTGGTCTCCTCCACGGCCTCATCGATCTTCTCGCCCGCCTTCTCGGCCTCGCCTCTTTGACCGCATGCGGTGAGGGAAGCGGCCAAGGCGCCGACGAAAAGCGCCAACGCAAACGAAAGGAATTTTGAGCGAGAATTCATTTTTTCCTCCTGATATCGGGCCGGAAGCGGTCCCGCATGTCCAAATACCAAACCGGTCGAATGAATCGGCCGGGGGTTACAGTTTGAAACCGCTTGTGCAGGTCGCGACAGGTTCAAAAAGCCTGCGCGAGGTCCACCACCCATGCATCGGGCCAGGAACCGCCTCCGGGACGGCCCCAAGCCAAGTCGAGGCGCAGGCTGAAAATCCCGAAGAGTGGATAGCGGAGGCCGCCGCCATAGGCCACTGCCCGCCCATGGCCTGAATCCAGGAAGGAGCGCGAGAGGGCGAAGTCCTCCTCGCCTCGAAGGTTCCAGACCTTGCCGTAGTCGACGAAGGGAACGACATCAAGCTGGCGGAAGAACCCCGCGATGCCGCGCGGCGGGACGCTGGAGAAGGCGAAGGGGCTGAGCCTCGCCTCGGCCGAGGCAAGGAAGTACGCCGGCTCGAGCGCTCCGTGCTCGAGGGGGCAAGAGCCGCGCGCGGGTGGCGGCGCGTCGGCGCACACTTGCCGAAAACCGTAGCTGCGCACGCTGCGGGGGCCGCCCAGGAAGAAGCGATCGGCGTTCTGGCCGCCGGCGCCGAAGAAACGGCCCCCATCGAGCCGGAAGGCGAACTTGGCCTGCGGAACCCAGGGTGCGTAGGCATAAAGCGCCGAGCGGGCCTCGACCCAGTTGTGCCTTCTCTGGACCAAATTGAGGTTTCCGTCCTGCAGGATGGGACCGCCATTGCCGACGGTGAGGGCGAAGCGGGTGCCGCGCGTCGGGTTCAGGGGCTGATCGAGGAACGAAACGAAGCCCGTGGTGGCCAGGTTGAGGAGCCCACCCCTCTCCCGGCTCAGGACTCCCGCGGAGTCGCCCACGACGCGGTTCTTGTACTCGAGCTCGGCGGCGCCGACCCATCGGAGCCATGACGCGAGGTTCCGCGAGAGGCTCGCGGTGTTCGCCACGCGCAAGTCGCCCCCGAACAACGGCTCGCCGGGCAGCTTGTCCTGGAACCATTCCACGGTGAAGTCGTCGTCGAAGCGCATGAGGGTTCCGAACACGAGGGGAGAACCGTAGCCGAGCGTGGCGTGCTGCTTGTCCTGGGCGATTCCTCCCCCCACCCGCCCTTCCTTGAGCGTACCCGCCACGTTGGAGTGCGTCACCGAACCCGAGATGCCGAAACCGTACTGGGTCTCGTAGAAGACGGAGGCGGCGAGACGGCCCGGGATCCGCTCCTCCACGTCGAGGGTCAGCACGCTGCCGCCTTCGTCGCCCCGCAGCGTGTCCTCGATGCGCACGGTGTTGTACAGGCCCGTGGACTGGAGCTTTCCGATGATCTCGTCGTTGTCGTCCACGCGCACGGTGTCGCCGCGACGATAGGGCACCATGGACCGGAGCAACGATTCCCGCGTGAGCCCGGTGAAAGCCGGGTTCCCCCCCCCTCGCCTGACGTCCACGATCAGGGTGTCGAACACGACCGCCTGCCCGCGCCGGACATCGTAGATCACGTCGACCCGGGCCGACGAATCGTCCAACGACAGCGAGTCTTCGGCCTGCGCGCGCACGAAGCCCGCGTTTCCATAGGCCCTCGTGAGCGACCGCAGGTCGGCCACGAGGCTTTCCCGCCGGTACGGCCTGCCTTCACGGGCCTCCAGGCTCACGCCCCCGGGCGGAGAGGCCGTATCCCCATCGGCGCGCACGGAGACGCTCCCGAAGCGGTAAAGCGGCCCCTCGTCGATCACCAGCGTCACCTTCCAATCCTTCTTGGCGGGGTCGGGCCGCTCCACGCGCGGGTCGATCCGCACCTGCAGGTAGCCGCGGTCCTGATAGTACGCCGCCACCTGGTTGGCGGCGTCCCCGGCCCAGTACTCCACTTCGTCGTCGCGGAGCCGCTCCGGTTCCTCGGGAAGCAGGGACCGCAAGGTCGCGAGCGTGAAGGCCTCCCGGCCCTCGAAGGCCGCCGAAATCCCGTCGGCCAAGGCGCGCGTCCCGGCACCGAGGCAGGCGAGCAGGAGCACCCAGGCAAAGCGACGCGTCATCCTGTTCACGGCGCATCCTCCCCTGCCGCCGGCGATTCCGCGGCCGACCGTGTTTCGGCATCCTGCGGGGGCGGGACGGCGCGGCGCCTCGTCCACCAGGCGCCCCAGAACCCGTACGTGTAATTCAATCCGATTTTCTTCTCGATCTCGTCTTCTTCGGGATTGTTGCGCAGGACGGGGCGCGTCTCCAGCGACCCCACCAGGCGCAGGTTGTCGCGGAGGCGCCGCTTCCACGCCGACGAAGTCACCAAGGCGTCCGCCGGCGTGCGCCACTCCAGCGCCAGCATGTGCTCCCAAGGATTCGAAAGATCCTGGGACGCGGTGTGGTAGCCGGAGCGCACCTTGAGCCGGAAGCGCATGTACTCCCGGCTGGTGAGCGCCAGGCTCAGCGCCTGGCCCAGCGAATCCGGTCCCGGCTCCTCCGCCGCGAGCGAGCCCAGCCCCGTCACTTCCGCCTGCTCGATCCAGGCTCCGGAGTATCGCCCGAACAGCCGCGAGAGCTGGCCGCTCAGGGGCGATTCGATGAGGGTCAACGCGCGGGAACCGTATCCCGGGCCTCCGTCGCCCGTCGCCAGCGACGGATCGTAGCAGCCGCGTTGGACCGAGTACAGGATGGCGGCCACGCTGGCGCCCGCGCCGAAAGCGCCGCCGCAGTCGCTGTCGTAGGTGAACTGTAGGTCGTTCAGCTCGCCGTCCAGCCGGGTGATCACCGTGCAGGAATCGCCCGAGGCGACGTTCCCGCAATCGGCCGCAAGCTGCTTGCGCGCCTCCATGCGCACCTCGCCGTCTTCGGCGGGCTCGTTCAGCCATTTCACCTCGAGGCGACGGATGGCGTAGGACTGTCGTTCCAGGCCGAAGTTTCCCGAAAGGCTGTTCACGCGGCCGTTCAGGAGCGTGTAAGGATGGGTGCCCCGCACCGAGAGATCCCCCACCCAGTTGAGGCGGATGATGTCGGAGTCGATGCGGTTTTCGTCGCCGAGCGTGCGCACGCGCACGTTCATCCGGAGCGGGGGCCCGACCGAGGGACGGCGATCCTCCTTCCTGAACACGCGCTGGATGTCGGCGAGGCTGCGCAACCGATAGCGGACCAGCGATTGTTCCAGCGTGGCGTCCAGGGAAAGGTCGGCGGGCGGACGGGTTCCGCGGGCCGCGACGCCGCGACGCGCGGGGTCGCGCGGGCGGGAATAATCGACCCGGACCCGCGAGAGTTTTCCCTCGGCGCGGAGGGGAGCGTCGACCAGGCGAAACGTCCCCTCGGAGAAACCGCCCGAGGCCCGGAGGCCGTTTTCATCTCGCGCGACGTCGAGACGGAGCGCGCGCAAGTCGAACTTGTAGGCGCTGCCCCACTGCGCCGCGAAGCGGTCGCCTTGCAGGCGGGCGCGCATCCTTCCCGTCTCGAGGGCGTACTCGAGGGAGCCGTCCAGGGCGTGCCCGCCCCCGCTCTCGACGCTGAGCGAAGGAACTCGCAGGACGCCTTCGCCCAGCGCCGCAGACAGCGTGATGCGCTGCTTCTCCATGTCGGGCGGCGCGTAGATCGCGGTGAACTCGCGGGTGGCCGCGGTGGCCCTGCGCAGCGGATCCACGGCCGGAACGTCGAAATCAATGGTCATGCGGAGGTCGGAGAGGATCCCGGAATTCGCGGGGAGCTCGACGCTGCCGGACGCGGCAAGGGATCCCTTGAGGGAGCGGAAGCGCTCCGTCGTCGCGTCGAACCGCAGCCGGAGAGAGTCCCCGGCGAAAAGCTCCAGGTCGAGGCGCTGCGTGTCGCGCAGCGCACCCGAGACGCCGGCGCGCAGCCGCGCGTTGTAAAGTTCGTCGGCCTCGGAGGCGGTGCGGGCGATGATCGCGAGCGTGTCGCCGTCGCCGTCGAGGCGAAGCTCCCGCAAGGTCACGTCGCCGAAGGCCTCGCGGGGAACCACCCCGGAAAACTCGAGCGACCCGGAGAAGCCCCCCGTCGCGCCGTACGAAAGCGAACCCGAGACGTTTCCTTCCCGGATCGGCGGATCGGCCAGGATCAGCGGCAGCACTTCGGCGAAATCGAGTCCCGGGATGCGGATGGCGGCGCTCTCGTAGTCCGCCGGGGGCGCGCGGTACACTTCCCAGAACCGCTTGCCGCGAAGGCGCACGACGGCCGCCACGTGCACCTCGGCCCCTTCCGCCTCCACCGCGGCGTCCTCCAGCCGCAGGGTGTCCGCGTTCCATTCTCCCCGGACCCGCGCGGTGAAATCCTCTTCGCGGTATTCCGCGGTGGCCTCGAGGTCGGCCGCGCCGGCCTTGCGTGCCGGGTTCCACGCGAAGGTTCCGTCCAGGACCGGATTCCGCACCGGAAGGCTGTCGAGGAGCGCGTACGGCAGCGCGGCGACGTCGAAGCGGTGCGCCACGGCGCGCAGCGTGCCGTCCGCTTCCCCCGCCACGCGGAGCCGTCCGTGTCTCGCGGCGGAAAGCTCGGCGGCGTACTCGGGGGAACGTCCCGGTCGCGCCGCCGGACGGAAGTAGCCTGAAAGGCGCCAAGGAACTCCGTCGGCGTGCAAGGTCGCGTCCTCGAGCGTGTATCCCGCGGGGTCGTGCCGGTGGCGGCTGCGCAGGGAATCCACCTCGACGCCATAGGCCGCGACGCCGCGCGCGGAGGCTTCCGCCTTGAGGACCTTTCGGTCGTAGGACCCGCGCGCCGAGAGCGCGCGGAAGGTCACCGCATCGCCGATGAAGGCTTTCACCCAACGTTCATCGGGCATGACCGACAGCGCGAAGGTTCCCTTCCAGGCCTCGGGCGGACCGCGCAGCGTGCCTTCGGCGCGGACGCGGGAGGAGTCGCCCGTGACGACCCGAACGGCGAGCTCGCGGCCGTTCCAGTCGGCGCGCTCGACCACCAGGTCGGCGGGACGAAGGGTGTCGCGGAGCGAGACGCGAAATCCCGTGGCCGCGCCCTGAAGCGAGAATGCGACGCGCTCAAGCGGCGGGGCCTCCGGCGCGACGGACAACAACCGCGCGTCCGCGTCGAGGCGAACCGCCTCCCCCTTCGATCCGTCCGAGCGCAGGGACGCGCTCCCCTGCCTACCGCGCCAGTCCACGGTGGCGCGCACGGACTGCGGCCCGACCGTCAGCGCCTCGCTCACGCGGTACTCCCCGGTCCGCGCCTGCAGGCGCGCCGCGAACGCCATCGTGTCCGCGAAAGTGACCCGCCCCGTCAGGGCCCCGTTCGTGATCGATGGAAGGTTCTCCTCGAGGCCCGCGATCGCGAGATAAGGCGCCGCGTCGCGCACGCGGACCTCCACGCTGTCGCTGCCGCGCCAAAGCGGCCGCTTGAGATGGGCCGCCCGCGCCGAGACGAAATCGGAATCGCGCGCCACGCGCGCCCGCGCGAGGACGGAGTCGGGAGACGACCAATCGAGGGACGCGCGGGCGGAGAATTCGAGGTCGCCCGTCCAGCGGGTTCGCGCCGCGCCGACGCGCGCGCGCGCCGCCTCTCCCCCGCGGCTGCCCGCCGCCACCTCCCGCGCCTCGACCATGAAGCCGGAATCGTCCTCGAGACGAAAGGAACGAACGGCCGCGCGCGCCGCGAGCGGCAGGGAAAAATCCGGAAAGGCGAGGGAGTCGGGATGCGTCGGCTCCTTCTCGGCGGTATCGGAGATGAGGCGGATGTAGACGGTGTCGGCCAGCAGGCGCGCAGCCGGGCGCAAGGCCAGGATCCCGTCGCGCCAATCGACGCCGCCCTCGAGGCGCCCCGTGTAGGCCTCAAGGGCCGGCGATTGAAACCGCAGGGAATCGGCGCGCAGGTTGA
>CBFGVC010000091.1:0-7843 GCA_965652255.1 uncultured Fibrobacteria bacterium
AAAGAGACGGTGCCCAAGGGAACCGGCAAGGAAGCGCTGGCGGCCGTGGCCCGCGCGAACGCGCGGGTGGCGGAATACCTGAATGCCATGGATGTGGCGAAAACCATTATCGTTCCCGATAAATTGGTGAATTTCGTGGGGAAACCGAAATAACCATACGGGATGATGGGGCGGTTCGTGATGATGAACGCAATGACGGTTGATCGGGCGGATTGTAGGGGCGAATGACATTCGCCCCTACGGATGCCCGATCGAACGTCGTACGTTGGTAATTGAACCATGAATTCCACCCAATCCAAAACCATCGTATTGGCCACCCGCAACCCCGGCAAGGCCCGGGAATTCTCGCAACTCCTCGCGCCTCTAGGCTACGAGGTGATCACCGCCGCGCAGGCGGGCTACGACGAGGAACCCGAAGAGACGGGAAAGACCTTTCGCGAGAATGCGGAGATCAAGGCCCGGGCCGTGTTCAAGGGCACGGGCGGTCGCCACGCCGTGCTCGCCGACGACAGCGGGCTCGAGGTCGATGCGCTTGACGGCGCGCCGGGCGTCTGGTCCGCGCGCTATGCCGGGCCAGGCTGCAGCGACGACGACAACAACAAGAAGCTGGCGGGGGAACTCGAAGGCATCGAGGACGACTTCCGCACGGCGCGCTACCGGATCGCCTTGTGCTTCCTCGAGCCCGGCGCGAATCCCGTGTACTTCGAGGGAAGCTGCGAGGGCATGATCGCCCGCGAGGAACGGGGCGGGGGAGGGTTCGGCTACGACGTGCTCTTCATCCCCGTGGGCGCGGACGGAAAGCCGCTGGACGGGCGCACCTTCGCCGAGATGTCGGCGGAGGAGAAGCACCCGCTCAGCCACCGGGGCAAGGCGGTGAAGGCATTCGTGGATCACCTCCGGCAGCGTTGACCGGAAGCCTTGCCCCCCATCGTGGTTGCGTCGCGCTGACAATTCCGGGGAATCCGGACTTCCAATAATTCGCGATTTCGTCACGTTTCATGCGTCTGTGAATCGCCCCGCCTTGAAAAACGGCTGAAATCGCCGCATCCAGGCTTCTATACCCGGTTTTGAAAACGGCACGAAATTCGCTGAATTGAAGTATCGGAAGGATTGTCGAACGTATTTGTTCGGCATTGTCCGAGGTTCGCGATCCCGAAACCCGCACCGGGGGATGCGATGAACGCGCGCGTGATGCTGACGGCCTCGCTCGTCTTTGCCGTCATGACCCTTTCGACCCTCTTCATCGGGCCGGGATACGGCGTGGAGGCGAACTACGTGACGTTGCAAACCTGCGGGAAGACGTTGTTGCCCACGCTGCGGGACATCGTCTTGGCGGCGCGATACTGCCTGCCCGAGATCACCGCGCGGTTGTCGTGACGGCGGCGAATTATTCCGTCGTCGCCTCTTCCTTGCGCTCCAGCGCGCCCATCAGGGCGTGCCACGACAGGGTCGCGCACTTGATGCGCGAAGAATACTCCTTCACGCCCTCGAACAGCTTCAGCTTGCCGAGATGGTTCTCCCGGGTCGCGGGGTCCAGCTTGCCCGTCACCATTTCGTGGAACTCGCCGAACAGTTCGCGCGCCTCCTCGACGGGCTTTCCCTTGACCTGCTGCGTCATCAGCGACGCGCTGGCCTTGCTGATCGCGCAGCCGTTTCCCTGGAAGGTCACGTCCTCGATCGTCTTCCCGTCCGCGCTCACCTTCGCGAACACGGTGATGTCGTCGCCGCACAGCGGGTTGTGGCCGTGGCAGGCGTGCGTCGCGCCCTCCAGCGGACGATAGTTCCGCGGGTTGCGATTGTGGTCGAGGATGACCTGCTGGTAGAGTTCGTTGGATTGGGACATGGTCGGGAGGCTTGAGGCTTTCTAGGATCTAGGTCGTGGATAGTGGATCGTGGTTCGTGAATCGTGAACGGCAGGTTTTGTGTTGCGATCCACGATCCACTATCCACGATACACGGCTAAGCGAACATCCTCTGGATCTTCCGAATCCCCTCCGCCAGCGCATCGAGGTCGGCCTCCGTGTTGTACGGCCCGAGCGAAGCCCTGGCCGTCGCAGGAACCCCGAAACGATCCATCGCGGGTTGGGCGCAGTGGTGCCCCGCGCGGATGGCGATGCCCTCCTGGTCGAGAAGCGTGCCGATGTCGTGCGGATGGATGCCCTCGAGCACGAATCCGAGCACGCCGGCCTTCTCGGGGGCGGTGCCGATGAGGCGAAGTCCGGGAATTTCCGAGAGCAGGCGGGTTCCGTACGCCAGCAAAGTTCGTTCGTGGGATTCGATGCGGTCGAGACCTACGCCGGTGATCCAGTCGATGGCGGCGCCGAGGCCTACGACCTCGACGATGGAGGGCGTCCCGGCTTCAAAACGATGGGGGGGATCCTGGTACGTCGTCTTCTCGAAGGTGACCCGGCGGATCATGTCGCCGCCGCCCTGGTAGGGCGGCATGGCCGCGAGCAGGTCGTAGCGGCCGTAGAGGATGCCCGCGCCCGTGGGCCCGAACATCTTGTGGCTCGAGAAGGCGTAGAAGTCGGCTCCCAGCGCCTGCACGTCCACGGGCATGTGGCTGATGCCTTGCGCGCCGTCGACTACGACGACGGCGCTCGCGGCGTGCGCCCGCCGCGACATTTCGGCGATGGGGTGGATGGTGCCCAAGGCGTTGGAGACGTGGGCCACGGCCACGATCTTCACCTTGCCGGTGGCCAGGAGGGCCGAGTAGGCGTCGAGGTCGAGCACGCCATGATCGTCGCAGGGCACGACCTTGATCTTCGCTCCGGTCCTTTGGGCGATGAGTTGCCAAGGGACGATGTTGGCGTGATGCTCCAGTTGCGTGAGCACGATCTCGTCGCCGGATTCCAGGACGGAGCCGCCGTAGGAGGCGGCCACGAGGTTGAGGCCGTCGGTGGTGCCGCGCGTGTAGACGATTTCCTTGGGCGACAAGGCGTTCAGGAGCCTCGCGGCCTTTTCGCGCGTGCCCTCGTAGGCGGCGGTGGCTTTTTCGCTGAGGCGGTACACGCCCCGGCGCACCGTGCCATAGCTTTCGCGGTAGAACCGGTCCATGGCCTCGATCACGGCGACGGGCTTTTGCGAGGTGGCCGCGGTGTCGAGGTACACCAGCGGCTTGCCGTCGGCATGGGGGCGGTTCAAAACCGGGAATTGGGATTTGATGTCCTGTAGGGACAAATTATTTGCCCCTACGGTGATCCGGTCCTGAACCGTCATGATTGGCCCCCTGTCGCCGCATTCATCAACCATCCCGGAACCGGCGCCAAGGCGGGATCCCCGGAGAACGGTTCCAGCGCCTCGCCAAGAAAGGCCTGCGTCAGCATCCGGTCGGCTTCGGCAGGGGTGAGGCCGCGCGAAAGCAGGTAGAAGCGCTGCGCCGGATCGGTCTTGCCCACGGTCGCGCCGTGGCTGCATTTCACGTCGTCGGCGTGGATGAGAAGGCGCGGCTTCGCGTCGGCGCGGCCCTCGGCGGAGAGCAAAAGGTGCTGCAGGAGCTGGCGCGCGTCGGTTCGCTGCGCGCCCCGGTCCACCATCACCGTGCCGTCCACGGAGCTTCGGCCCGCGCCCTGAACCACGGCCTTGAAGAGCTGCTTCGAGACGCAATCCGGCGCGGCGTGCCGGATCCTGAGATGGCGGTGCGCGCGATGCGCTCCGGCCACGGCCGTCGCGCCGCGCAGGTCGAGCTCCGCCCCGGGCCCGTCCAGGACGGCTTCGATCGCCAGTCGCGCAAGGCGTGAGCCGGTCGAGACCGAAAGGAATTCGACGCGGGCGTCCTTCGCGAGGTCGAAGCGCAGCTTGAGGAGTTGCAGCCCTTCGGGCGAATCGGCCTGGATCACGCGCAGGCGCGCGCCGGGCGCGAGCGAGAAGGCAATGGCCGTGTTGGAGAACGCTTCCGGAGCCAGTTCCGATTCGATGGAAATCGAAACCTCGGAGTTCTCTTCCAATCGCAAGAACAAGGCGTGGTCGGCGCGCGCCGACTTGGCCGAGAAGTGGAAGCGCGCCGCGGCCTTGGAGTCATTCGGGAGATGCAAGGCGAGCGGATGGCGGGCGAGGCTCCATGCCAGCGCGGCGGGCGCGTCGGTTTCCTTCGCGGCGGCCTCCGCCCAAAGGTTCAGGAGGCCTTCAGGAAGGCCTCCCTCGGCGAGGGAATGCAGCCCCACTTCGTCGGGCACGGCGAAGGAGGACACGCTGCCGTCGACGAAGGAAAGCGCGACGGTGTCGCCGCCCACGTCGCCTTCGATTTCGGCTTGGGCGTGAGCCGCCGGAGCGCGCAGCAGCGCGGCCTTCAGGTCGGCGGCCGAGACGAAGGTGAAATCCTCGTGCTTGGTGCCGGGGAGGCCGATCTTTTCGAAGGCGGACCAGCTTTCCGCCCGGAAGCCTTGCAGGGCGGGAGAGGCGGAGGCGATCCGCAGGCCCGCGGCGGCCTCCGCCAGGGGCTTCGGCACGTCGGGGACGAACATGTCCCGCATGGCATGGGCCATCGTCGTCATGCCGCGATCCAATCGTATCCGCGCGTCTCGACCTGCATCGCCAATTCCTTGTCGCCCGATTTCACGATGCGCCCCCCCGAGAGGATGTGCACGAAGTCGGGCTGGACGTGGTCGAGCAGGCGCTGGTAGTGCGTGATCAGCAGCACCGCGTTGTCCTTGCGGCGCAGGGCGTTGATGCCGTGGCTCACCACGCGCAGGGCGTCCACGTCCAGGCCCGAGTCGGTCTCATCGAGCAGGGCGACCTTCGGATCGAGCACGGCCATCTGCAGGATCTCGTTGCGCTTCTTCTCGCCGCCCGAGAAACCTTCGTTCACCCCGCGCTCCGAGAAGCGCTTGTCCATGTCGAGCAGCTTCATCTTCTCGGCCAAAAGCTCCTGGAAGTCGAACGGATCGGCTTCCTCGAGCCCTTGCTCGCGGCGGCGGGCGTTGTAGGCGATGCGCAAGAACTCCGAGTTGGGAACGCCCGGGATTTCGACCGGGTATTGGAAGCCGAGGAAAAGGCCCTTGCGCGCGCGGGCATCGGGCTCGAGGCCGAGGAGATCTTCGCCCAGGAACGAGATCGACCCGCCGGTGACCTCGTAGTCGGGATGGCCGGCGCACACCTTGGACAGCGTGCTTTTGCCCGAGCCGTTGGGGCCCATGATGGCATGCACCTCGCCGGCATTGATCGTCAGCGAAATGCCCTTGAGAAGCTCCACGGGCGGAGGGCCGGGGAGGGAGGCGTGGAGGTCGGTGATTTGGAGGAGGGGAGGGGTCATGGCGAAGGGCTCGGGGTAATGGGTAACAGGTATCGGCTAACAGGCAATGGGCTGGTTTTGCGGGGACTTGCGGGTGAAGCATCAGGTTGCGGTCGGCGGGAACCGGCCGTCGGCTGTTACCCGATACCCGTTACCCTTGTCACCCCACGCTGTTCTCCAGTTTCAAGGTCAACAGTTTCTGCGCCTCCACGGCGAACTCCATCGGCAGCTGGCGGAACACCTCGCGGCAGAACCCGTTGAGGATCATGCTGATGGCCTCCTCGCGCGAGATGCCGCGCGACTCGAGGTAGAAGAGCTGGTCCTCGCTGATCTTCGAGGTGGAGGCCTCGTGCTCGATCATGGCGTCGGGGTTGGCGGCCTCGAGGTAGGGAAAGGTGTGCGCGCTGCTCTCGTGGCCCACGAGCATGCTGTCGCATTGCGAGAAGTTGCGCGCGCCGGAGGCGTTCTTGCCCACGCGGACGAGGCCGCGGTAGGCGTTGCTGCTCTTGTCGGCGGAGATGCCCTTCGAGATGATGGTGGACTTGGTGTCGCGACCGAGATGGATCATCTTCGTCCCGGTATCCGCCTGCATATGTCCGTTGGTCAGGGCGACGGAGTAGAACTCGCCGACGCTGCCGTCTCCCTGCAGCACGCAGCTGGGGTACTTCCAGGTGATCGCGGAACCCGTCTCCACCTGCGTCCAGGAGATCTTGGAGTTCTTCCCCTTGCACAGGCCGCGCTTGGTCACGAAATTGTAGATGCCGCCCTTGCCGGTCTCGGGGTCGCCCGAGTACCAGTTCTGCACCGTGCTGTACTTGATCTCGGCCCCGTCGAGGGCGACCAGTTCCACCACCGCGGCGTGCAGCTGGTTGGTGTCGAACTTGGGAGCCGTGCAGCCCTCCAGGTACGAGACGTAGCTGTCCTCCGAGGCGATGATGAGCGTGCGCTCGAACTGCCCGCTCTCCTCGGTGTTGATGCGGAAGTAGGTCGAGAGCTCCATCGGCGAACGGGTGCCTGGGGGGATGAAGACGAAGGACCCGTCCGTGAAAACGGCCGAGTTGAGCGCGGCGTAGAAGTTGTCGCCGATGGGCACGACGGAACCGAGATATTGCTCCACCAACTCGGGATACTCGTGCAGCGCTTCCGTGATGGAGCAGAAGATCACCCCGTGCTCCAGCAGCTTTTTCTTGTGCGTGGTGGCGATGCTCACCGAGTCGAAGACCGCGTCCACGGCCACGTTCGCGAGCCGCTTCTGCTCGTCGAGGGGGATGCCCAGCTTCTCGAATGTCTTGAGGATCTCGGGGTCGACCTCGTCGAGGCCCGAGAGCGTCGGCCTGGCCTTCGGCTTCACGAAGTAGGCGATGTCCTGATAGTCGATGGGCGGGTATTCGACGTGGGGCCATGCCGGTTCCTTCATCGTCAGCCACTTGCGGTAGGCCTTGAGGCGGAACTCGAGCAAAAAGGCGGGCTCGTTCTTCTTCGCCGAGAGCGCCCGGATCACGTCCTCGCTGAGGCCTTTCTTGAAGTCCTCGAGCTCGACCTTGGTGGTGAAGCCGTACTTGTACTCCGAGGCGGAGAACGGGTCGGCGACCACCGCGTTGGCCGCGCCGCCTCCGACCGCGCCTTCAGGCGGGACGGACGCGAGGTTCCGATCGGGGGACATCAGAAAAACCCTCCGTTGACCGGCTTTCCGCCCTGAAGGGGCGCATTGGCCGGGTCATCGGGCGTGTTGTAGGGGATCACGTTCATGCCGCCGAAAAGCTGGCGTCGCATGGTGTCCTCGATGAACGCCAGCGTCGCGCCGACGGAAGAGCCGCAGCTGCCGCAGGCTCCCTCGTAGCGCACCTTCAACGTCTTGCCGTCCTCGAGGTCGAGCACCTGCAGGTCGCCGCCGTCCATGTTGAGCCCGGGGCGGATGTCGCTGTTGAGCAGGAGCTCGATCTCGTCGAGCTGCTGCTGCTTGGGCTTGGCCAGCCACGCGTTGTCCGCCTCCGTCAGCGTTTCGTAGGCGCTGCGGCGCGGGCCTTGGCCCGCGGCCTGCTGCTGGCGCAGGTGGATGGAGGCGAGCGCCAGCGCCTTGGCGGCGGGGTAGGTCTCACGCGCGGTCTCGAGCAGCATCGGCAGGTTCGCGAAGGCGACCTCGGGCGGCTGCGCGGTGGCCGGCACGCCGGCCTCGTCGCGCAGGAGGTTGTCGATCTCCTCCACCGAGGTGTCGCAGGCGGTATCGAGCTTCATGCCGCGCACGAGCGAACAGAGGATCTCGCCCATGGCCATCGAAACCGGGCCGCCGTAGGAGAAGAACTTGGCGTCGTAGATGAGGTCGGTCTGGGGATCGACCAGCCAGTACACCTTGATGTCCTTGTACTTGGCGGTGACCAGGGCCAGATCCTTGGCCGTGGCGTCCTCGGTGAAGAACGCGCCGCGATGGCGCGGATTGGCCGAAAGGCTCTCGATTTTTTTCGAGAACTTCCGCTCCTCGCCCGCTGCCCCGCCCGGGGCCGGCGAAGCCGGAGCCCCGTTGACGGCGACAGTATCCCGATCAGGCTTGGTCATCGAAGAACACCCCCTTCAGGTTGAAATTTACGAAATAGCTACCGATTTGGTAAGGAATAG
>CBFGVC010000092.1:0-7813 GCA_965652255.1 uncultured Fibrobacteria bacterium
TGCGACTACATGGTGCTCACCGACCTCTCGAACTACGACGTGGGCAAGCCCAGCCTCACCACGAGCCTGCGAGGCCTCGTCACGATGGACGTCACCGTCTCGGCGCTCAAGTCGCCGCTGCATTCGGGCATGTGGGGCGGCCCCATCCCCGATCCCGTGCAGGGCCTGTGCAAGATGCTCGCGACGCTGACCGACGACGACGGCCGCGTCGCCGTGCCGGGCCTGCGCGAGCAGGTGGCCGAGCCATCGCCGGTGGAACGCGAAGACTTCAAGGCGCTCGGCATGACCGAGGAGAAGTTCCGCGAACAGGCGGGAATCCTCGAGGGCGTTGCGTTGTTCGGGGAAGCTTCGGAGTTGCTGCCCCGCGTCTGGCGCGAGCCGTCCTTCTCCGTGAACGCCGTGGAGGCGGGCCTGCGCAAGTCGGCGGGCAACGTGCTCCTCGAGTCGGCCTGGGCGCGCGTGGGCTTGCGCCTCGCGCCGGGCATGGATCCTGAGGAAAGCCAACGACGGGTCGCCGATCACCTGCGCGCCCGTTGCCCCTGGAACCTGCGGCTCGAAATCGTTCCCGAACAAGGGACGAGACCGTGGAAAACCCGCCCCGACCATCCCGTCTTCGCCGTCGCCAGGAAGAGCCTCACCGAGGGCTACGGCAGCGAGGCCGTGTGCATCGGCTGCGGCGGCACCATCCCGTTCGTGGAAATGTTCACGAGCGTGCTGGGCGAGGTGCCCGCGTTGCTCGTGGGCATCGAGGACCCGTACACCAACGCGCACTCCGAGAATGAATCGTTGCACCTCGGCGACTTCGACAGCGCGGTGAGGTCTCAGATACGGTTCTTCGCGGATTTGGCGGCCTCTTCGGTAAGGGCGACCCATGGGTCGCCCATACAGTCGTGACGACACCGGCCGCCAAATCCTGCGACCTCGCCGTGCTCGGCGGCGGGATCATGGGCCTTTCCGTCGCCTTCGAGGAGGCCGCGCGCGGCAAGCGCGTGGCCGTGCTCGACCCTCACGGCTTCGGAGGCAAGGCGTCGGGAGCCGCGGCGGGCATCCTCAACATGCGCGCGGGCGTGCTGGGCGGGTCGCCGTTCCGCGAGTTCCACCTGCGTTCGGTGCCGATGTACCCCGAATGGCTCGCGCGCGTCGAGGCCGAATCGGGCATCAAGGTTCCCTACACGCGCGGCGGCGACTACCAGATTTTCCTCGGCGACCCGGCGAAGGACGCGGAGACCCGCCGCATCCTCGATGAGCGCGAGGATCAGCTCCATCGCGAACGCGCCGCGCGTTTCACCCGCCTGGCCGAATGGCCCGGCTTCCTGAAGCCCTTCGGCGCGCCGGGGCCGGTGCGGCTCTACCACTTTCCCGACGAGGCATACGTCAACAACCGGGCGTTGCTGGAGGCGCTCGTCGCGGCGCTCGGGCGACGCGAGGCGGGCTTGTTCCCCGGCGTACGCGCGACGCGCCTCGCCCGGTCCGAGGGGCTGAACGTGATCGAGGGCGAGGGGTTCTCGTTGCGCGCGCGGCAAATCCTCATCGCCGCCGGAGCCTGGTGCAACGAGCCGCTCGGCCTGCTCGGGCTTTCCATGCCGCTCGCGCCCGCCAAGGGCCAACTCGCGATGCTTCCGAACTTTCATGGGGCCGCGACGATGCTGCACGGCGGGGAACGGTTCTACCTCATCCCGCGCGGCGACAAGTTGATCGCGGGGGCCACCACCGAGAACGGCGTGTGGGAGGAGGGATTCGACGAAAAGGGGGAGCGGCATTTGGGGTCGGAACTCGGTCGTTTCTTCCCCGGGGTGAAACCCGGCTGGATCGAAACCTGGAGCGGCCTTCGTCCGCGCAGCCGGGACCGCCTTCCCCTCCTGGGTTGGGTGGATAAAGGCGCGGGAATCGCGCTGGCCACCGGGCTTTACAAAAGCGGCGTCAGCCTGGCGCCCTTGGCCTCGAAAAGCCTGTCGGCGCTTCTGAACGGCGAAAAACCGCCGGTCGACTTGCGCCCCTTCGATCCCTGGAGGCCGGCGGGACTGTCCCGCCCCTGATCCGGCCTGTCCACCCCATGCCCCGGTACCCGGCCGGGCGCTTCCGTACTCTTTTGTGTACGGAAATCCGCGAAAACCCTTCCGGCAAAACCCGACGTGGAAATACCCTATGAAGGTGACCGCCCCGCGCAAGAAAACCGCCCCACGGGGACGAAAGCCGGAAGGGCGCGGCGGAAGCATTTCCGTTCCGCCCGGCAAGTCCCTGCCCGACGTGTTGCAGTACACCGACTATCGAAAATTCCTGTCGGATCATTACCGGGCACGCAAGGCGGCGGACACGCGCTACTCGCTGAGGGTGATGGCCCGCGAGGCCGGGTTGCCGAGCCACGGCCATCTCAAGTTCCTGATGGACGGTTCGAGGAACCTGACCCAAAGGACCTTGCTCAAGCTGACCTTGGCGACCGGGCTCGACGCGGCCCGCGCCCGTCACTTCGAAAACCTCGTTTACTTCAACCAGGCGAGGACGCTGAAGGAAAAACAGGTGTATTATGAGCGCCTGCGCGAATCGCCCGCGGGGGCGGGGTTCCGGAAGCTCGGCGATTCCCAGCTCGGCATTTTCCGGGCTTGGCACCTGACCGCGATCCGCGAAGCCATCGCGTTGAAGGGTTTTCGCGCCGACGCCGACTGGATCGGACGCAACCTGTTGCCACGCCTCGACGCCCGGACGGTGCGGGAGGCCCTGGGGGAATTGTCCGCCGCCGGGCTGATCCGACGCGTGGCGAACGGTTGGAAACAGGCCGACCCCGACGTGGGCACGGACAACGAGGTCCGCTCGATGCTGGTCAAGGGATACCACGCCGAGATGTTGCGCCTGGCCTTGCGGGCCTTGGACGAGATTCCCGCTCCCGAGCGCGACATATCCGCGGTCTGCTTTCCCGTGCGCGAAGCGGACTGGCCGGCGCTCAAGGCCCGGCTCCAGGCCTTGCGCAAGGAACTGCGCGCGCTCGAGGCGAAACCCGGCGCCGGCGAACGGCTCATACAGGTGAACATCCAGGCCTTTCCCCTTACCCGGGGTGCGTCGTGAAGATCGCGCACGGCGGCCGCGCGCTCGCTGCCTTTTTCCTGACGGCAGGCCTTGCCGCATGCTTCACCGAGGTCGGAAATCCCGCGGAAGAACCCGCCATGTCCGCGCGCGTCCATGTCGACCCGTCAGGCGCGCCGGAAACCCAAGTCGACTCGGTCCGCATCGTTCGGATGGAACTTCGCCTTCTTGCGGCGGCTTGGCGAAACGCCGACTCCACCGAGGCCGCCCTGTGGCCTGCGCAGGCAGGCAGGCTCCTCGATTTCGCCGCGGGCGACACGCTTCCCCGCGCCCGGCTTGCGGCCTCCCCCATCGGCATGTCGGTTCGCCTGGGAACACCGCCCGGGCTTGCCGTGATCACGGGCGTTTATTCGCGCGGGGGCGCGCTCCTGAATTTCCGCTTTTCACTGCCGGACACCCTGGATTTCTCCCTCGGTTACGGGAGGGAGGCGCTGGAAGCCTGGAGAACCGGAAGCGAGTACGCTTGCGTGCTCGCCTTTCTACCCCAGGCATGGCTCGATCTTCCCGGGCTCGACACCGCGACCGCGCTTGCGGGCGAACCCGCCGATTCGGTGATCTTCGACTCGCAAAACAACCCCGAACTTCATCGGGCCCTGTCCGCGAGGCTCGGCCTTTCGTTCAACGGCTCGCGCCACTATCCCAAGTCCGCCCGCACGATGAGGCCGGATCTTCCGCCTTGACGAACCTGCAAACCACCCCCGAAAGCAAGGAGAGTCCTCATGGAAATCCATAACCCTTCGAACAAGACGCCGCACGACGCATCCCGTCGCGCCTTCCTGGCGACCTTGACGAACGTGACCGCCGTCGGCCTGGGCATGCACCTCATCGGCTGCTTCACCGAGGATCCGGCCTCATCGACGATTGCGGCCGCCCCCGACGGAAAGGGAAACTGCGGGCTCGCCAAGACCGCGACGGATCGCACCGGCACGATCTCATTCAACCACGGCCACGTCGCGGTGGTGACGACGGCGCAGCAGGACGCGGGCATGGCCTTCAACCTCGACATCGAAGGTTCGGCGAATCACCCCCACACCGTGCAACTGACGGAGCAGGACGTGGCCGACCTCAAGGCGGGCCTCCAGGTGTCGAAGACCTCCTCGAACAACTCCGGGCACACGCACACGGTCACCTTCGCGGCGGCGACGTCGATCTGGAAGCCGAACTGTTGAGGGCTTAGGTCCGCGGATCAAGCCGCGAGATCCGGTAGGAGCGATTCAAGAATCGCCCTACCGCGAGATCACCAGCGTGTTCTTCCGCGAGACGCTGCGGCCCCCGATGGGGCCGCCGTCCCGCTCGCTCCAGCTCGCGGTGACGTCGTAGAAGTACACTCCGTTGGCCAACTGGCGGCCCCAGGCATCGCGTCCGTCCCAGCGCGTCTCGCCCGAGCGCGCGTCGCGGAATTCCTGGACCATGCGGCCCGCCTGGTTGAACACCCGCACGTGGAACCGGATGCGGTCCTGGTTGGGCGCCGTCAGGTCTCCCCCCTCCTCCACCGGCAGGGTCGTCGAGAACCAGAAGGTCGTCTCGCCGCGCTTGAGCGGATTGGGCGAGTTGAAGGCGCGCACGAAGCGCAGCGCCGAGTCTTGCGCCACCTGCAGGCTGATCTGCCGCTGGGTCAGGTTGCCGAATCCGTCACGGGCCGAGACCTTGAAGAGGTGCGTGCCCTCGGCGATTTCCTGCGGGGACAACTGCACCTGGTAGGTCTTGAGGTACAAGTCGTCCACCGTGGCCTGGGGACGGAAAGGCGCCAGCGAGCCGACAACCTCCATGGTCACGCCCTGGTCGGGGCCCTCCCCCGCCAGCACGCCGCCGCCGCTGTCGGAAACGGCCACCTGCAGGCAATAGGGCAATGAGATGCGGAGCTTGTCGGGGAAATCCACCTCGCCCGCCTCCCTCGTATTGCAGCCCGTCACGACCACCCTCGGCCCCCTGTGGTCGTCCACGAGACAGGTGCTCTCGGCGATCTCGCCCGAAATCGGGAAATCGGCGAGCAGCATGGTGCCCTCGCGCACCTCGAGTGAATCCCAGGCGAAGAGCTGCATCTTGGCGGCGGTGTCCCCGAAGGGAACCTGCTTGGGCAGGAAGTATTGGATCTCGAAGGCCGAGTCGACGTAGGGCACGGTGCGCTCGAACAGGATTTGTCCGCGCGCCATCGTGTGGATGCTGTCTATGCGCGGGGGCGTCCTGGGAACGGAATACATCTTGGGCACGTCGCCCGAGACGATGCGGAGGTTGATGGCGCCGCGGCCGCTGCCGCCGTTCACCCGGCCGCGCAGGATGTCGCAACCTTGGGCGCGCAGGCTGTCGGGACGAGCTTCCACGCTGAGCCCCAGCTTGGGGCGTTCCACCGCGAGGACGGGCTCGCCCAGCACGGAGTATTTGCGATTGTCGATTGCGTCCCCGATGTTGTAATTCTTGGCGCGACGAAGCACCTCGCCGACACCGATCGCCGCGGAATCGTGCGAAGGCTCGAACAACATCCGGGCCACGGCCAAGCCCAGGCGCTCGTTCTGGTTCGAGTAAGTCTCCCGGGATCCCGCGATGCCGAAAATTGCCCCGTTGCCCCGTTGTCGCAGGAATTGCTCCACCATGCCTTCGTCGGCGAGCTTGTCGAAGCGGCCCACGGTGCAACTGAAAACGAGCATGCCGAACGCCTTGTCCCCGTTCTTCAGCCGCGCCAGCCCGTCGTTGGTCTTGAGAAAGACCTCGTCCGCAAGCTGGTTGTAGGCCCCATGGCCATAGAAGGTGAAGAACCTCATCCCTTGGTTCAGCTTGGACAGGAGGGCTTCGGTGGCCTCGGGCTTCAGGAAGGAGGCGTTATGGGGGTAGTCGAAGAGGTAAACGGTTTCCTTGCGCAGGCCCGAGTCGCGCTCAAGCACGATATCGCCCATCTGCTCCGCCTGCCGGACATGGTCCGTGATGGGATCCCACCCGTTGGGGGCGCGACGTTGGGTGGCATCATCGCCGGTCAGCAGGATGCGCGAGCGCCAGACTCCCGCCGTGGCCGGATCTTCATAGGCGGCGACCTTTGCGAGGTAGTCGCGAGCCTGCTCCCGGGTTTGCAGGTGCAAACGGCCCACGGCCAGGTCAAGGGGCGAGAGAAGCCATGACTTGCCCGAATCCACGACGGCGTACATGTCGTCGGTGCTATAGGGGTCGGTGCTGTGCTGGTTGTTGTTGTAGGGTGGAACGTGGTTCGGGGAGGCGACTCCGACGCCCCCGGTGCGGAAGTCGCGGTAGTCGTAATGCCCGTCGCCGAACAGCAACACGTACTTGAGCTCACCCGGCGTGTCTCCGGCCCCCCAACGATCGCGCGCCCAACGCAGGAAATCGCGGATGGCCACGGGTGACAGCCTGCCACCCGACCATTCGCGATAGATGTCCTCGACGCGCACCACGGCCGGGCGGAGCGCCAGCGGTTGCCCGGGATTTTCGGAAGCGTCGCGGTATTTCGCCAGTTCGACCGCCTCGGGCAAGAGGGCCGTGGGGGCGACGATCAGGTAGTCGGGATTCCGCCGTGAGCCGCCAATGCTCCCGTCGAGCAGGTTTTGCACCACCCGATCCCCCGTGGGCGCCGTCTCCAGGGTCAAGGCGTCCGGGGCGAGCGAGAGCGGTTGTCCGACGAAGTGATATTGGACATCCGCCCCGGGCGCCACGCTGTCGGAGAACGCCACGACTCCCCCGGCTCCCTGCAGCGGCAACCAGGCGGCCCCGACCCCCGCTTCCACGCGCAGGACCCTGGCTCCGGCGGGAGCGCCTTGCACCTTGTAGGCGATACGCTGGCCCTCAGCCGCGGGAAACACGATGCGTCCGCCCGCCCACTGGAGGGAGCGGACATACCGGACCGTGTATCCCTCGAAGGTGATGTATGCGCCTGTCCAGTCGAGGTTGTCGAACAGGGGCCGGCCGGGAGCATAACCCGAGGTCTTGCGGTACCAAGCGCCCCGGATCGGCTGGGCGACATAGGGGATCGTGCCGCCCTCGTGGTGGGGCGTGAACACGTTGCCGGAATTGTCTCCCTGGCCGAAGGTGAAGAATCCGATCCAGGTGGTGTCGGAAACGCGTCCGGGCAAAGTGTCTGAGGGCCAAGTGGGGCTGCGGAGTTGCGAGGCCGTGTAGGAAACCGCCCCGCCGGTTCCGGTGCAACTGAAACGCCCGTACCAGTAGCGGAACATGCCGGCCTCGTCGTCGAAGGCCCCGGAGGGGTCGCAGGTTCCGGTCGCCAAGTCCCGCTCGGCGCGGATGTAATGCGGCGCCGAGCTCGCAGTGTCGGCTGTCGCGCCGACGGGCGCGGCGGCCAGGCGCAGCGCTCCGGATTCAGGACCCGACCACTGAAGGAAGTAATGGTTGTGAAACGACCAGGGATCGCTCTTGAACATCCGGCGGACAGGGCCCGTCGCTCCCGGGATCGGCACCCAGATGCTGGTGCCGTGGCCGTAGAACAGGAGGGTGTCCCCGGCGTCGAAGGTGCCGTTGGCGTTGGCGTCGCGCACCTCGATCGGGATTTCGCGCAACGTGGGCGCGATCAACGCACCCAGAACCACCGTGCCGGTGTCCTTGGGGCCCGCATACAGGCGCAGCCTTCCCACCTGGAGTGCCGCCGGAATCCCCTTCGCCGCGGCCGCCTCGTAGGTCAGCGCATACACGCCGTCCTCCGCGTGGTCGTCCACCACGCGGTTGCCCACGCGGATCTTGAGCCATGGGGAACCGGCATCGAAATTCGCCCCGGCCGTCG
>CBFGVC010000093.1:0-7792 GCA_965652255.1 uncultured Fibrobacteria bacterium
ATACTCGTCCGCACGTCCGTTTCGCTCGTGAGCGCCGGCACCGAGAAGATGCTGGTCGACCTCGCGAAGAAATCCCTGGCCGGCAAGGCGCTCGCCCGGCCGGACCTGGTGCGCCAGGTCGTGAACAAGATGAAGAAGGAAGGGGTGCGGCAGACGCTCGAGAAGGTCTTCACCAAGCTCGACAATCCCATCCCGCTGGGCTATTCGTGCGCCGGCCGCGTGGTCGCCGTGGGGCGCGAGGTCGGGGAGTTCAAGGTGGGAGACTGGGTGGCCTGCGGCGGCGCGGGCTACGCCAACCACGCCGAGGTCAACTACGTCCCCCGCAACCTTGCGGTCAAGTTGCCGGACGGGCTCGATGCCGAGGCGGCATCCTTCGCCACCGTGGGCGCCATCGCCATGCAGGGCGTGCGCCAGGCCGAGGTTCAACTGGGTCATCGCGTGGGCGTCATCGGTCTGGGCCTGCTGGGGCAGCTCACGGTCCAGATCCTCAAGGCATCGGGAGCCAAGGTGCTCTGCACCGACATCGCGCCCTCCAAGCTGGAACTGGCCCGCAAGCTGGGGGCGGACATCGCGGTCGCCTCCGACCGCTTCGTCGCCGAAGGCCTCAACCTGGGCGACGGGCACGGGCTTGACGCGGTCATCATCACGGCCTCCACCTCCAGCAACCAGCCGATCGAGTCGGCGGGGGAGGCCTGCCGCTACAAGGGCAAGGTGGTGGTGGTGGGAATGGTGGGCATGGACGTGCCCCGGAATGAGTTCTACAAGAAGGAGCTCGACCTTCGCCTGTCGATGTCGTACGGTCCGGGACGGTACGATACGGGCTATGAGGAGAAGGGGATCGATTACCCCTATTCCCTCGTGCGCTGGACCGAGGGGCGCAACATGCAGACCTTCCTGGAGCTTTGCGCCGAGGGTCGGGTCACCCCGGCCGACCTTGTCACCCATCGTTTCGGGTTCGACAAGGCGCTCGATGCCTACGCCCTGTTCGAGGGGAAGACCGGGGAACCTTACCTGGGCATTCTCCTGCAATATGACCTCGAGAAGCCCCAGCCCGCGCATGTCGTCCTGGCGCCCTCTTCCGGGACTTCCCGCGCCCCGCTGCGGGTCGGACTCGTGGGGGCCGGTAACTTCGCCAAGGGCGTCCTGCTGCCCCGCTTGGCGGCCCTCAAGGACGTCTCGATCGGCGCCATCGCCACGGCCACGGGCGTGTCGGCGCGCGGAACGGCGAAGAAGTACGGCATCGGCAAGCTGTTCGCCGATTCCGCCGCCCTGCTGCAGGACGAGGACGTCAACGCCGTGCTGGTGACAACCCGCCATAACCGCCACGCCGAGGCCGTCCTCGGCGCCCTGCGCGCCGGGAAGCACGTTTTCGTGGAGAAGCCGCTCTGCCTGACCGAGGATGAGCTGGAGGCCATTCGTGACGCCTACGAGGCGGCCTCGCCCCGTCCCGTGCTCACCGTGGGCTTCAATCGCCGGTTCTCCTCCCACGCAGCCAGGATGCGCGCATGGGTCGAGGCCTCCGGCGAGCGCCCCGTGATCCGGTACCGCGTGAACGGAGGCTTCATCCCGCGCCAGACCTGGATCCAGGACCCGGAAGTGGGGGGCGGCCGCATCGTCGGCGAGGCTTGCCACTTCGTGGACTTGTGCTCTTATATCGCCGACTCGGACGTGGTGGAAGTCTACGCGGCCTCGCTGGAAACCCCCGGCGACTACAGCGGCGACAACGTCTGCGTCACCCTGAAGCACGCGAACGGCGCGCGCTCCACGCTCGACTACCTCGCGAACGGCGATCCCTCCCGGCCCAAGGAAATCATCGAGGTGTTCTGCGGGCTGGGAATCGCCGTGTGCGAGGATTTTTCCGTCACGACCTTCTCACGGGGCGGTCGTCGCGACCGCCACAAGACATCCGGGATGGACAAGGGTTTCGACGCCGAGCTCGCCGCTTTCCGCGACGCGGCGCTCGGCAGCGCGGGGCTTCCCATCCCGTTCGAGTCGCTCGTCAACACCACGCGGGCCACGTTCCGGATCCTCGAGTCCGTCGCCACGGGCGAACCCCGGAGGGTCTGAGCTTGCCTCCTTCGCCCGGGCTTCTCTGGCGAACGGTCCGGCACCTGCGCCCGCGCCAGATGCTCCACCAGACGGCTCGCCGCCTCGGAATCAGGGCCTTCCCGACGCCGTTGCCCATGGTGTGGCGTTCGCTGGAACCGAAGGTGATCCGCGAAAAGAACACGGGGCGGACCTTCCTCGGCGACGGGGCGTTCACCTTCAACAACGAGACGCGCGCGTTCACCGGCGAATGGAACGATCCCGGCGCGCGCAAGCTTTGGCTCTACAACCTGCATTACATGGGCTGGTTGTTCGACATCGTCGGTGACGGGACGGCCGAGGAACGGGAACGGTGGATCCTGCGTTGGGCGCGGGAGAACCCCCCGGCGAAAGGTAACGGCTGGGAACCATACCCCCTGTCGTTGCGCATCTTCAATTGGTGCAAGCATTACACGCTGCTTCGCTCCGCGCCGTGCGACGATGTCCGGCGTTTGCTGGAGCTTCAGGCCGGGCATCTGCTCGCGAACCTGGAGTTTCACCTCGACGCCAACCACCTGCTCGAGAACCTGCTCGCGCTCGCCTACGCGGGCTTGCATCTGGATCCCGGATCGCCCGCATCCCGGAACGCGTTGAAACGCATCGGCAAGTTGCTCGAAGAGGAACTCGACGCGCAATTCCTGGAGGACGGCGGGCACTATGAGCTGAGCCCGATGTACCATGCGATCCTGCTGGAACGATTGCTTGATCTCTTGAACGTTTGGCCGTCCCACAAGGACCCGTTCCCCGGCCTGCGGGAGAAAGTCCTGTCGAAGGCGCTGAAAGCCCTTGACTGGCTCGACGTGATGAGCGTGGCGGGCGACTTTTCCCTGTTCAACGACGCCTGCCATGATCCGGCCCCGGAGGCGGGCAAGCTGCTGGAGTTCGGCGCGTTGCTGTTGGGGTGGAAGCCCGCTGGGAAGCCTCCCCTGCGTTCCTTGGCCGCGTCGGGCTATCATCGCGCCGAGGCGGGGCCCTTCACGCTGATTTTCGACGCGGGCCCGCTGGGTCCCGACCACCAGATGGGCCATGCCCAAGGCGACATGCTTTCGTTCTGCCTTTGGGTGGGTGGTTTTCCCGTTATCGTTCATCCCGGAAACTTCGAGTACGTCGCGGGCGAAATGCGCGATTACTGCCGCTCGACCGCCGCGCACAACACCTTCGCGCCCGAGGGCGCGGAGCAAGCCGAGTGGTGGGGATCGCACCGGGTCGGGTGGAGGGGGCGTGCCTTCGCGGCCTCGGCTTCCATCGGGCCGTCGGGTGAAGTACGCCTTCGGGCATCCCACGACGCCTTCGCGCGGCTTCCCGGTCGGCCCGTGCACACGCGGGGCCTCGAGCTCACGCCGGAAAGCCTTGCCGTTCACGATGCGCTTTCCGCCGATCCGGGGCGGCCCTGCGCGGCGCGGTTCCATGTTCATCCCGACTGCGTCGTGGAGCCTGATGGCGACGGCGTGCTCATTCGCGCCTCCACGGCGACGGTGCGGTTGCGGTCGGATCTCCCCTTACGGATAGAGGAAGGCTGGCATTGCCCGGAATTCGGCCTGAGACTGCGGAACAAGGTGGTCGTGGCCGAGGCCGGTCGAGGGCGGATTTCCAGGGTGGCCTTCGTCGAAACCTGATTCGCCGCGCCGGAAGGATCGGGTCCGGCCCCGCATCGGGAACCCGGCCTCGAAATCGCTTGTAACCCGCGTTATCGGTCGAAGTCGGGATGTCCGTTAAATTTCGCGAAAAAGTTAGATTGTCCTCGATCCGAATAGCGTCCACCGAAACGGAAAGCCCTCGTGAAAGTCACCCTGATCACCCAAGATGATCCCTTTTATCTTGCGGAAAACCTGGATTACCTGATCCGGAATTTTCCCGGGCACTCCCGGGTGGTCTCATGCGTCGTGCTGGGGGTTTCGCCGTTCGGGAAGCGGGAATCATTCCTGCAAAAGGCCCTCAAGACCCGGCGCATTTTCGGGACGGCTTTTTTCCTGCGGTATTCGTTGAAATTCCTGCTTCGCAGGCTGCGTGGACGGCCTGGCGTCAAGGATGTCCTCAAGGCGCATGGCATTCCGGTGATCGAGCTGCAAAAGGGAATCAACGCTCCGGAATCCCTTGCGCTGATCAAGGGCGGCGCGCCGGATCTTCTCGTCTCGATCGCCGGGAACCAGATTTTCAGGCAGCCGCTCATTCGGCTTGCGCCCAAGGGTTGCCTCAACCTCCATACCGCCCTTTTGCCGAAATACCGCGGGTTGATGCCCAGCTTTTGGGTTCTCAGGAACCAAGAGCGCCTCACGGGCGTCTCGGTGTTCTTCGTCGACGACGGAATCGACAGCGGTCCCATCCTCGTCCAGAGGGAAATCGAGATCGCGGGCCGGTCCCTGGAGGCCCTCATCGAGCACTCGAAGCGGGTGGGCATGGACGCGATCCTGGAGGCCATCGACAAGATCGAAAGGGGCGACACGGCAACGATGCCGAACGATGCCTCGCTCATGACCTACTTTTCGTTTCCGACCCGCTCGGATGTCAAGGCCTTCCGGGCCGCGGGAGCCCGGTTTTTCTGATGCGCGTGCTGACGTTCGATGTCGAGGATTGGTTCCACCTGCTGGATCACGCCTCCACGCGCGACCCGGGCGGCTGGGGCCGCTACGAAAGCCGGTTGCGCCATAATGTCGGGCGCATCCTGGAGGCGCTCGCTCGCGACAATCAGTCCGCCACTTTTTTTTGCCTCGGCTGGGTAGCGGAGAAATACCCCGACGTGGTCCGGGACATCGACCGGGCCGGGCACGAGATCGGATCCCACTCGCGGCATCATCAACTCGTCTATGAGCAGGATCGGGACGCTTTCGCCCGGGACCTCGACGAGTCGATGCGCGCGCTTCAGGACCTCACGGGCAAACCCGTGAGGTGCTATCGTGCGCCCGGATTTTCCATAACCCGGCAGAGCCTTTGGGCTTTGGAAATCCTGATGGAGCGGGGGATCGAGATCGATTGCTCGCTATTCGCCCCGCGGCGCGCGCATGGCGGGATATCCGATTTCGCGATGCAGGAACCCTTCATCCTCGAGCATGGGGGCGCCCGGCTCAAGGAATTCCCGATGACGTATTTCCGGTTCCCCGGCGCGAAGATCGTCTTTTCGGGCGGCGGTTACTTCAGGCTGTTCCCCTACCCGTTGATCCGGAAGATGACCCGGCATTCCGAATACGTGATGACTTACTTCCATCCTCGCGACTTCGACCCGGATCAGCCGGTCCTGACGGGACTTTCCTTCGCGCGCCGATTCAAGTCGTATCACGGGCTCAAGGGGGCTTTCGCGAAGCTGGAGGCCTTGATCCGGGATTTTTCCTTCGTGAGCCTGCGTGAGGCGGATGCCTTGGTGAACTGGGAGCGCGCCCGCGTGGTTCCGCTCTCGCGTAAAGGCGCGGGAGCCATGGCATGAGGATACTGTTCTTTTCCCATTACTTTCCTCCCGAGACCAACGCGCCCGCTTCGCGGACGCACGAGAACGCCTTGCGCTGGGTGAAGGCGGGGCACGAAGTCACCGTCATCACCTGCGCGCCCAACGTGCCCCGTGGAGAGGTGTACCCCGGTTACCGGAACCGCCTGCGGCAAGTCGAGTGGGTCGACGGGATCCGAGTCGTGCGCGTCTGGACCTACATCGCGGCCAACAAGGGCACGCTTCGCCGCGTCCTGAACTACCTCAGCTACATGGTTTCCGCCTTCATCGCAGCCCGGTTCGAAAGGCGTCCCGACGTCATGGTGGCGACTTCCCCGCAGTTCTTCTGCGGATGGGCCGGGGTGCTGGTCCATTGGTTCCGCCGCTGGCCCTTCGTCCTTGAAATCCGGGACATCTGGCCGGAGACGATCTCCACGGTCGGGGCCATGCGCAAGGGCGCGGCATTTCGCCTCGTGGAGCGGCTCGAGCTCGCGATGTACCGCGCCGCGGATCGCATCGTCGCCGTGGGGGAAGGTTACCGCCAGAACCTGATCGGGAAAGGCGTCCCGCCCGAAAAGGTTTCGGTCGTTTACAACGGCGTCGACCTGGAAAAATTCCGGCCGACGGGGGGAGGCGGGAACTTCCGGATGCGCCATGGCCTCGGGGATTCCTTCCTCTGCGGCTACATCGGGACAATCGGCATGTGCCATGGCCTGGAAGTCATGCTGGACGCGGCTGAACGCACGCGGGATCGACCCTGGAAATACCTGCTCGTCGGGGACGGCGCGCGCTTGGACGCGCTGAGGGAGGAGGCGAAGGCGCGGCGCCTCGAGAATGTCGTGTTCGTCGGGCGATTGCCCAAGGACGAGATGCCTGAAGCATGGTCGGCCCTTGACGTTTGCTTGATCCACCTCCAGAAACAGCCCTTGTTCCAGACGGTGATCCCCTCCAAGATGTTCGAGGCCATGGGGATGGAGGTGCCCATTCTGATGGGCGTGGAAGGCGAGGCGATGGATATCGTGCGGGAGGCGGGGGCCGGCATCCCGGTCGAACCCGAGAACGCCGAGGATCTCGTCTCCCGGATCGAGGAAATCCAAGGCCGGGGAGGGGAATCCCTCGGGAAGGCGGGGCGTGGCTTCGTCGCGCGTCGCTTCGACCGTGACGCCTTGGCTGCGGAGTATCTGGTCATCCTGGGCGAGGTCGCCGGAAAGAAACCATGAAAAAAGTCCTCCTTGTCTGCGGCGCGCGGCCGAACTTCATGAAGATCGCCCCGGTGATCAAGGCCATGCGTCGCCACGGCCGCCTGTCCCACTACCTGGTTCACACCGGGCAGCACTACGACGAGAAAATGTCCGGCTCCTTCTTCACCGATCTCGGCATCCCCGAGCCCGATGTGGACCTCGGCGTCGGATCGGGATCCCACGCCGTCCAAACCGCGAAGATCATGGTCGAGTTCGAGAAGGTGTGCGAACGGGAGAAGCCCGACCTCGTCGTCGTGGTGGGAGACGTGAATTCCACCATGGCCTGCGCCATCGTCGCCAAGAAGCTTTGGATCCCCGTCGCGCATATCGAGGGCGGGCTGCGCTCCAGCGACCAGCGCATGCCCGAGGAGATCAACCGCCTCGTCACCGACGCGATCACCGACCTGTTCTTCACCACCGAGGCCGAGGCGGACGCCAACCTTCGCCGCGAGGGCGTCTCGGAGGATCGCATCCACTTTTGCGGCAATGTCATGATCGACACGCTGATGGAGAATCTCGAGAGGGCCGAGGATTCCGGCATCCTCGCGAAACTGGGCGTCGAGTCAAAAGGCTACGCCTTCCTCACCTTGCATCGCCCCTCGAACGTTGACGACGCCGACACCTTGCTGGGCTTGCTGGGGGCGTTTTCCTACATCCAGGAGAGGGTGAAGCTGGTCTTTCCGGTGCATCCGCGCACCTTGGGGCGCATCGACGCCTTCGGGCTGCGGCCCATGCTCGACGGCATGAAGAACGTCGTGGTCACCGAGCCGCTGGGCTACCTTGACATGCTCCAACTCAACCGGAACGCCCTTTTCGCCCTCACGGATTCGGGCGGACTGCAGGAGGAAACCACCGTTCTTGGGGTGCCCTGCATCACCTTGCGGGAGAATACCGAGCGCCCGGTCACCGTCACGGTCGGCACCAGCGAGCTGGCGGGCAGCGATCCTGCGAAGATCCGCGACGCCGTGGACCGCATCCTGGCCGGGAAGTGGAAAAAGGGCGGGTTACCCGAGGGTTGGGACGGCAAGGCCAGCGAGCGCATCGTGAGGGC
>CBFGVC010000094.1:0-7767 GCA_965652255.1 uncultured Fibrobacteria bacterium
CCCATGCGGTCCATCCACTTCATGATGCGGTCGGGACCGCCGAAGATGCGCATGAGGTCGTCTTCGAGCGAGATGTAGAACTGCGACTCGCCGGGGTCGCCCTGGCGGCCCGCGCGGCCGCGCAGCTGGTTGTCGATGCGTCGGCTCTCGTGCCGCTCGGTGCCGAGCACGTAGAGGCCTCCGCGCTCCGCCACGCCCTCGCCGAGCTGGATGTCGGTGCCGCGGCCCGCCATGTTGGTCGCGATGGTCACCTTGCCCTGGAGGCCCGCCTCCACGATCACGGTGGCCTCGCGCTCGTGCTGCTTCGCGTTCAGCACGTTGTGCGGCACGCCCTCGCGCCGCAGGAGCGCCGAGAGCGCCTCCGACTTCTCGATGGAGACCGTGCCGACGAGGACGGGCTGGCCCTTGGCGTGCCGCTCCTTGATGTCGGCGGCGATGGCCGCGAACTTGGAGGCCGCCGACTTGTACACCACGTCGTCGCGGTCTTGCCGGATCATGGGACGGTTGGTGGGGATGGCCGTCACCTTGAGCTTGTAGATCTGCATGAGCTCGGTGGCCTCGGTGTCGGCCGTGCCCGTCATGCCCGAAAGCTTCTTGTAGAGCCGGAAAAGGTTCTGGAAGGTGATGGTGGCGAGCGTCTGGTTCTCGCGCAGGATGGGAACGCCTTCCTTGGCCTCGATGGCCTGGTGGAGCCCCTCGGAGTACCGGCGTCCTTCCATGAGGCGGCCGGTGAACTCGTCCACGATCACGATCTGCCGGTCGCGCACGACGTAATCCACGTCCTTCTTGAAGAGCGCGTGCGCCTTGAGCGCCTGCTGCACGTGGTGCACCCACTCCACGTTGAGGTCGCCGTAGAGGTTCTCGAGGCCGAGCTCGCGCTCGCACACGTTCACCCCCTCCTCGGTGAGCGAGACGTGCTTGTCCTTCTCCTCCAGCGTGTAGTGCGTGTCGCGCTTGAGGTGGCGCACCACGCCGTCGGCCTTGCCGTACTTGTCGGTGGACTGGTCGGCGGGGCCCGAGATGATGAGCGGCGTGCGCGCCTCGTCGATGAGGATGGAGTCCACCTCGTCGACGATGGCGAAGTTCAGCTCGCGCTGCACGCAGTCGTCGATGTGGTGCGCCATGTTGTCGCGCAGGTAATCGAAGCCGAACTCGTTGTTGGTGCCGTAGGTCACGTCGGACCCGTAGGCCTCCTTGCGCTGCGCCTCGTTCAGCCCGTGCACGATCACGCCCACGGAGAGCCCGAGGAAGCGGTACACCTTCGCCATCGTCTCGGCGTCGCGGCGGGCGAGGTAATCGTTCACCGTCACCACGTGGACGCCCTTGCCCTCCAGCGCGTTGAGGTACACCGGCAGCGTGGCCACCACGGTCTTGCCTTCGCCCGTCTTCATCTCGGCGATGCGTCCCTCGTGCAGCACGATGCCGCCGATCAGCTGCACGTCGAAGGGGCGGTAGCGGAACGGAAAGCGGCTCTCGGGATGCAACGCGCGGATTTCCGCGTAGAACGACGCCGGAAAACGCAGGACATGGTGGGCTTCTCCGCCCTCCAACCTTCGCCGGGCTTCTTCGGCGGCCTGGCGGCTGGCGGGCGTGAGCGCGGAAAGGTCGAAGCCGAAATCGGCGTTCAGGATGTTCAGCATTCCGAGGCGGCGGTCGGCGGCCTCGCGGCACACCGCGAAGGCCTCGGGCATGATGTCGTCGAGCGACTTGCCCGCGGCCAGCTCGGCCTTGAACGCGTCCGTCTTCGCGGCCAGCGCGTCGTCGTCGAGGATCTCGACGGAGGACGCGAGCGCGTTGATGGCCTCGACCTTCGGCAGGATGCGCTTCACCTCGCGCTCGTGCGAGGTGCCGAAGATCTTGGTGAGGATCGTGTTCAGAATCATGAATCAGCCCCGAAAAAAGCCCGAAATAACGCGCCGAGGCGGGAAGAAACCGCGCTCGGAGAGCCCGAAAGGGCCCTTGGAAAGAGTCCTTAAGGTATTAAATGCGGGTCGCCGGGATTTCGCCAAGGCGTCGCTTTTTGCAACGCGATGCATCTCCTGAAACCTCGGCCGCGAAAGCGAAGGCGAAAAGAAAGCCCCCGTTTCCGGGGGCTTTCCTGGGGCCGCGCGCGGTGGAGAGGTTACCGCGTGAACGGCACCCTGCGGTCAAGCACCTGCAGGAGCTTGCCCTGTGCGTCGCGCACGGTCACCCGCGCGAGGTAGAGGCCCGACCCGGCCTCGGCGCCCGAGGCCGTGCGGCCGTCCCACGTGAGCGCGCCGTCGACGAAGGCGCCTTCCCAAATGGTGCGGCCCCACACGTCGAGGAGCGTCAGCGAGGCGCGGCCGGAGCCGTGTGGCATGCGGAAAGCGATGCCGGACGCCCAGGGTGAAATCGAGAAAGCAGTCGGGCCGCCCATCCCGCCGATGACCCCGGCCGAGGCTCCCACGGCAATGACAAGGGAGTCCGTCGTCGAGCCTCCGGCGTTCACGGCGGTGAACACGTGGACCGCCGAGGTGTTGGCGGCGGCGGTCGCGGGCGTGCCCGAAATCATGCCCGTGGTCTTGTTCAAGGTCAGTCCGGCCGGGAGGGGCGGCTGCACCGTGATGCTGTCGGCGGCGCCTCCGGAAAGGGTCGGCGTGACCGCGATCATCGGCACGTTCGGGGTCAGCTTAAGGGAATCGGGGGCGTAGGCGAGCATGGGGCGAAGCGGTGGACGGGGGGACGCCGAGTCGAAGAAGGCCAGGCCTCCGCCGGGTTTCTGGTTCTCGTACTCGAGCTTGAGCCAGTTGGCGGAGCGCGCCACCTTGGAAAGACGGGCCTCGTCGAGCAGGCCGCTGTAGTTGTTGTCGTTCGGGCTGAACGAGCCGCCCAGGTAGTTGTTGGGCCGGGCCGTCACCGCGAAGGCGGCCATGGTTTCGTTGGCGATGACCTCGACGCCGTTGCGATAGATGCGCGCCGTGCCGGTGTTGCCCCCGCGCGTGAAGGCGAAGTGCTGCCACTGGTCCAGCAGGATGTCGCCCGCCGTGTTGGGGCCGCTGTAGCTGCCGGAACCCGTGCGCACCCGAAACTTGATGAGGTCGGTGGACTCTTGTCGCCCGATGATGATCACGTCGCTGGCGCCCACCGCGTAGCCGTTCGAGGACGAGAAGAACGGCGAATGGTTCTGCACGTCGAGCGGCTTGGCCCACACCGAGAACGTGAACCCCGACTCCCACGAGGAATACCCCGTGCCCGAGCCCAAGGTGAACCGATCGGAGACGTCGGGCGGTATGCCCCCGCGCAAGGATTCCGCCTTGCCGATAAGGCCGTCCACCGGCGCATAACCCGCGGGGAAGTTCTCCGGAACGGCGGGATCCCCCCCGGTGACGGCGGAGGGGCGGGGAGAAATCCCCGTGGCGTCGCCGAGATGCCACACGTTGAAGAAACCGTTGGCGGTGGTGAAAACGGCGGAGCCGCTGGAACTGTCCGCGGCATCCGCCTTGCCCCAGTGCATGCGGATCTTTTGCGTCTTGTTGTTGCCTTTCACGGTGTCCACCAACACCCAGACGGAGGCCATCCTGCCCGCGGCATCCCAAGTGTCGACCTGGTGCTTCAGGCGCACGACGTCGCCTTCCTTGGTGAAGCGCAGGTCCGCGCCGCCCGCCTTCGCCGCCGTAAAGACGGCGGAATCGCGCCCGTCCAGGCGAACGAGCACCGGGAAGCCGATGACATCGGCGGTCACGTTCGCGCCCCCGGTCGTGTTGGTGGTGTTCAGGAACACATCGCGATGGTGCGTCCAGGTGGAATAGGTTTCCTGCGCTGCGGCGAGGGTTCCCGCGAGCGCAAGGGTTGCGGCGAACAAGGCTGCTTTCATGGCTCTCTCCCGATATCCGTGTTGACCCTGCGGCCCCTGCGCCCACACGAATGGTGGAGGTGCCCGCATCCTGCCGTTAATCTACCACGACATCCCGGTTCGGGGTCCTGCTTTCTGCGGATAGGGAATCGCGATCGGCGAAACATTCGCGTCGGGGCGCAGAGGAGCATGCCGGACGTAAAAAAAGGAAAGCCCCCGTTTCCGGGGGCTTTCCTGGGGCCGCGCGCGGTGGAGAGGTTACCGCGTGAACGGCACCCTGCGGTCAAGCACCTGCAGGAGCTTGCCCTGTGCGTCGCGCACGGTCACCCGCGCGAGGTAGAGGCCCGACCCGGCCTCGGCGCCGGATGCCGTGCGGCCGTCCCACGTGAGCGCACCGTCGACGAAGGAGCCGTCCCAAACGGTGCGGCCCCACACGTCGAGGAGCGTGAGGGAGGCGATAGCGCCCTCCTCCGCATGAATGCGGAAGGCAAGGCCGCGGCCCGCGGGCTTCATGGAGAACTCGCGGCCGAGGCGCGAAAGCGCTCCCTTGACCGAAACGAGGGGCGGCTTCGTGAAGGCCACGAAGTTCTGCCCCGCGGGGCGCTGGTTGGCGTACTCGAGCTTGACCCAGTCGGCCGAGCGGGCGCGGCTCGAAAGCCGCGGCTCGTCGATGAGGCCGTTCCAGTGCCGCGAGAAAGAGGAACCGGGGGCGGTGCCCTCGGCCTGGACGCCGATGTGGACGTTGAAGTTCTCGTTGCGCCCGTCCGGAGAATCGTTGCTGATCGGGCACTCGGCCACCTGCACGCCGTTGTAGTAAAGGCGCTGGGTGACCGGGGTGCCCACCGCGCCGCCCGTGTAGGTTCCCACGAGGTGCGTCCACTTGCCCACGGCCGAGTCCGCAGTGTAGGCCGTGCTGCCCGTCATCGTGTTGACGCCGCCGGCGCCGGCGTCGGCCTGGCACTGGTTCCAGGTGTTGTTGCCCCGGATCGTGATCTCCCAGAACCGGGTCGAGGGATCATTGCCGTAGGTCGCCAGCACATACTGGTTGTCGCCCTTGTCGATGATCTTGTGGCCCGCGCCGCTGGTCGCCTGGGTGACGGCGGTCGCGTACATCCAGGCCGACAGCGTGTAGCTGTCCGCCTGGGTGAAGTTGAGACGACCGGAAGCCGTGTTCGGCACCGCGAAGAACTGGTTGGTGCCGTTGAAGGTGCGAGCCGGGCCGATAAGCCCCGCCGCGGTGCCCGGAGCGCCGGACCCCACCGCGCCGAAGCCATTCTGCGTGGCGTCGGACTCGCCTCCGCTCGCCGCGTTCATGTGCCACACGGCCTGGAACCCGTTGGCCGTGTCGAACACCTGCGGGCCGCTCGAGAGGTTGGGCGCCGAGGCGTTGCCCCAGTGCATGCGGATGGAGTCAAGCGAGCCGCCCCTCACGGTGTCGAGCAGCACCCAGATTTCGGCGAGCTTGGCCGTCGCGTCCCACCGCTCGATCTGGTGCGGCAGGCGCGTGGTGTTGTTGGCCTTGGTGAAGCGGATGTCCGCGCCGCCGGCGGCGGCTTGGGTGAATCCGTTGTTGAAGTTCGTCGCGTCAAGCCGGATCAGCGCCGGGAACTTGGCCTGCCCCGAGGCCACGGCGGCGCCGTTCGACTGGGTGTTCAGCCAGATCCACTGCTTGTTCGGCCAGGCTGTCCCGGCGTAGTCCTCCGTGGCCACGGAGGAGATGGTGAAGCGAAGGACCTTGGTGAGGGTGTCGGGGCCGACCGTGTTGGTTCCCTGCACCGTGTAGTTGGCGGCCGCGCTGACGGTCGTGGGTGTTCCCGTGATCGCGCCCGTGGCTGCATTGAGCGCGAGCCCGGCCGGAAGCGCCGGGTTGACCGTGAAGGCGGTGAGGGCGCGACCGTCCCAGGAGGCCGAGTTCGAGACCGGAACGCCCACGACGTAAACGGCGGTGTCCGGCGAATAGCGCAGGTTCGAGGCCGGCGGCGGAGGCGGTTGGATCGCCGAGCGGCGCACCACGCGGGTCACGTTTCCGAACGAGGAATAGGCCGTGATGGTGCGGTTCGCCGCGTTGCTCGTCGCGGTCGGGGTGCCCGTGAAGGCGCAGGTGAGCTTGTTGAGGGTGACGCCCGCGGGAAGCGAGGTCTGCCCGCTGGTGATGGCGCAGCTGTCCACCGGGCCTCCGGTGTAGGTGGCCGCCAGGTTCACCGGAACGCCCACGTGCCAGACCACGGTGTCGGCAGCCTTGGCCGGGTCGCCGAAGGCGAAATTCGTGACCGGGCCCGGAGACACGGTGGAGCCCACGGTGACCGCGGTGCCGCCCGGGCGCTGGGTCGCATAGTCGAGCCGCTTCCAGTCGGCCGGGAGGGCCGATCCGTGGAGGCGGATCTCGTCCATCGCGCCGCGGAAGTGACGGTCGGGGTTATGCAGACGACCGATGTAGGGAATCGCCTTGTCGCCGATGGAGGAGCCCTGCGCGCCGCCGGCGCCCAAGGCTTGGCCCGAGGCCGTGTCGTTCACCCACAAGCTGACGCCAGCCGGGGTGCCGACGACGGGCGCCTCGGGGTTGCTGTAGGTGCCCGAGAGATAGGTCACCTCGCCGGCCGTGCAGGTGCCCGACTGGAAGAAGTCGGCGTTGATGTTGCCGGTTGTGGCGGTCTGCAGAGCCTCCGGCGCGTTCGAAAGGCGCCAGTCGGCGTTGTTACCCACCTGCAACGTCCAACCGCGCGCGCTGTCGCTGCCGTTGGCGTTGGAGTACTTGCTGAAGACGGCGATGCGGCCGGTGCCATGACACTGACGCGGACGAACCCAGGCCGAGATCGTGTATGGACCGTTCGTTGTGTTCACGTCGCGGAGCATGTTGGTCGGATCGGCGATCTGGTAGAAGAAGCCCGTGCCGACCGCGCTAGTCGTGTTGTTGGTGCCCATGAAGGTCTTGCCCACGCCGATGAAGCTCGTGTCAGCGATGCTCGACACGTCCACCGCACCGGTCTGACCCAAGGTGCCCACGTGGCCGTTGCCGGTGGCGTCGGGAGTCGTGCTGCTCAGGGCCGTGGCGCCGGTCATGTGCCAGACGCCGATCCAGCCGTCGGCAGGGCGGAACACCGACGCGCCGCTGGAGCTGTCGTCCGCATCGGCCTTGCCCCAGTACATGCGGATGCTTTGGTTGGCGTTGGCCGGAAGCAAGGTGTCGAGTCGCACCCAGAACACGGCGCTTTGTCCGCCCGCGTCCCAATGCTCGCGCTCGTGCGCGAGGCGCACGCCCGCGGCCGTGGCGAAGCGGATGTCGGCGCCGTCGGCCTTGGCCTCGGCGAACACGTCGGCCTGGGACGCGCCGAGGCGCACCAGCAACGGGTAGCGCGCCACGCCGGCCGTGGTGTTCGCGCCGGTCGCGGACGTGTTGACGGTGATGGTCCGGAACTTGGACCATTGCGAGTAGTTCTCCTGGGCCGACGCCAGCGAGGCCGCGGCCAATGACAACGCTCCGATCATTGCGGACAAGCGATATCGCATGTTCATGGCTTTCTCCATCGTTCAAGCAGGTTTGTTCAAGCAGGTTCCCCTCGCGTCCAGGCACGGGTCGGACCCGGCGCGAGGCGGCTCGCTTCAATATCGCCGCATTCCCACTAAAACCGCCCGAGGTTTTTTTTGATTCCTTCCCGTTCGGCATGGCCGGGGGAATTCCGGCGAATTCCGGCAAAAATTGGCGAATTTCGCTTTATCTCGGTGATGCGGGCAACCAGAAGAAGATTAAAATATTGATAGTTGTCTGTTTACTGCCAGCCTTCGACTAGTAGTAAGAACCCGGCCGGCGAGAGAATCCTGTAATATGCGGAGGCGGTGAAGACGCCGCCGAGGGTGGTGGGAAACAAAAAGCCCTCCCCCAAGGGGGAGGGCTCCGAACGCCTCGACAGCGGCTGGGGAGAGGTCAGCGCGCGAGGGTGAGGCGACGATCGACG
>CBFGVC010000095.1:0-7505 GCA_965652255.1 uncultured Fibrobacteria bacterium
GCCGCCTCGCGCACGCGCGCCTCGACGTCCGCCAGCGTCGTGCTGTCGAGGATCTCCGCCGTCCTGTCGCGCACGTCCTTCATCGTCATCCTCAATCCGCAAGTCTTCTCGTCCACGCACTCGTCGCAGCGGCGGTAGGCCGTCTGGCTCACGCAGGGAAGCAGCGCCAACGGCCCTTCCATCTTGCGCACCACCGCACCCAGCGTGATCCCCTCCGGAGCGCGCGCGAGGAAGTATCCCCCGCCCTTGCCCTTGCGGCTTTCCAGGAACCCCTCCTTCTTCAGCTCGAGGAGGATGGCCTCCAGGAACTTCTGCGGGATCCGCTCGGCCTCCGCGATCTCGGCGATGAGCACCGGCCCGCGGTCCTTGGCGCGGGCCAGATACTGCAGCGCCTTGAGCGCGTATTTGGTCTTCTTGGAAAGCATTAGTCTATCAATCCTATGGGATATATAGGATCGAGTAGCCAGCCCGTCAAGGGCAATTTTTAACGAAAATTTGGGGGATTCTTCGATTTTTGAAGGGTTTTTCGGGGAGGCGGCGGGGTTGGACGGCACCTGCCATCTGGGCGACCCGTGGGTCGCCCTTACGAGCCCGCCGCCATGTACCGCCGCCGCTCCTTCTCCGTCATTCGTTCGATGGCATAACGCAGCATCGTGCGCGGCATCGCCGCCGCGTGCGCGTCGAGGAACCCGCGCAAGGGCGCGAGGTCTTTCTTGCCCATCTCGCGCAGCATCCAGCCGGTCGCCTTGTGGATCAGATCCTCGCGGTCGCCGAGCAGGATTTCGGCGACGCGCAGCGTGGGCGTGAACACGCCCTGGCGGATGAAGTGGAGCGTGGCGACGATGCCCACGCGGCGCCGCCAGAGGTTCTTGTCGCGGGCGAGCCTCTCCAGCGGCGAGGCGTCTCCGGCGTCGAAGAGGTGCGCGCCCGCCAGGGCGGGCGCGCTCGTGTCGACGAGGTCCCAGTTATTGACCTGCGTGGCAACGCGCGCGAGATAATGCTTGTGGATCTTCGCGCGCAGCGGCGGCGCGGCCCTGGCATACTGCTCGATGAGTAGGAACAAGGCGACGAGGCGATCCTCATGCCATTCGGATTCCAGCAGCGCCGCCGCGTCGTCGAAGGACAGGCGGCGGAACTCCCTGGCGAGCTTGCGCAAAACCGGAACGGTGATGCCGCGGAACCTGTCGCCCTCGCCGTACTGTCCGGGACCGGTTTTGAAAAAGCCCTGGAGGAACGAGGCCTTGTCAGGGTCGGTGAGGCGACGAAGTTCGGAGCGGAGCGAGGAGAGAGTGGTCATGATGGCGACAGGGCGGCGGGGGGGAATGGACGAGATGGACTTCATGGACCGGCTGGACGAAATTGACTTCTTTTCCAGCCGGTCCATGAAGTCCATCTCGTCCACCCTGTCCATCACCCCCGCCGCAAGCCCCTAGGAAAACCGCAGCGAACCACCCCGCAACCCGTTCACCAAATCGCGCCCGCTGATGCGCGGCTTGCCTTCCCACTGCACCTCGACCAGCCGCAAGCGGCCTTCGCCCGTGCCCACCCGCGGCTCGCCGTCCTCGACGACCACCGCTCCGGGCTCGCCGCTGCCGGCCTCGATCCTCGCCCGATGGATGCGCAAGGTTCGTCCCTCGCCGCCTTCTTCCACCGTGAAGCAGCCGGGCGCGGGGTTGAACCCGCGCACGCGCGCGTGGATGGCGCGCGCGGGAAGGCTCCAGTCGATGCGCCCGTCTTCCTTCTTCAGCTTGGGAGCGGGGCTCGCGAGGGAATGATCCTGGGCGCGGGCGCTGTCCATGGAGACGCGCCCGGCCTCCAGGTCCTCCAGCGTCCTCGACAACAAGTCCCGCCCGAGGAGGCTTAAGCGATCGAAGAGCTCCCCCGCCGTTTCTTCGGGGCCTATCGCCACCTTCTCCTGCGCGAGCACCTCGCCATGGTCCACCTCGGCGTCGAGGCGGAAAATGGTCACGCCGGTTTCCTTGTCGCCATTGGCGACGGCCCATTGGATGGGCGCCGCGCCGCGATACTTCGGCAAAAGCGAGCCGTGGATGTTCACCGCGCCGAGGCGCGCGAGGGGGAAGAGCGTCGCCGGAAGGATCCTGAAAGCGACGACGACGAGGAGGTCGGCTTTTTGCGCGGCGATGAGGTCGTGGAATTCCGGGGTCTTGAGCGATTCGGGTTGAACAACGGGAATGCCGAGCGCCTGCGCCGCCTCCTTGACCGGCGGCGCGGCGAGCTTTTGCCCGCGACCTTTCGGCTTGTCGGGCTGGGTGACGACGAGCGTGACGTTATGCGCCTTCGCGAGCGATTCGAGGACAGGGACGGCAAAGGCCGGGGTGCCCATGAAGACGAGGTTGAGCATGAAGGAAAGGTAACAGGAGACGGCTAACAGGTAACGACAAAACAAACGCCAAGACCGACGACCCTGTTAACTGTTACCCGTTACCCGTCTCCTGTTACCCGTCTTCTCATTTCTTCTTAAGCGGTCTCCACCACTTTTCATTGGCCTTGTACCATTCCACCGTGGCCGGCAACCCCGTGTCGAAGGTATGCCGCGGCTCCCAGCCGAGCTCGCCGCGGATCTTGTCGGCGTCGATCGCATAGCGCTTGTCGTGGCCCAGGCGATCCTCCACGTAGCGGATCGACGACTCGTCCTTGCCCATGAGCGTGAGGATCGCGCGGGCGATCTCGATGTTCTTCCGCTCGTTGCGCCCGCCGATGTTGTAGGTCTCCCCCGCCCGGCCCTTCTCCAGCGCCAGCAGGATGCCGCGGCAATGATCCTCCACGTGCAGCCAATCGCGCACGTTGAGCCCGTCGCCGTAGATGGGAATCTGGAGTCCGTCCACGAGGTTGGTGATGAGGAGGGGGATCAGCTTCTCGGGATACTGGTACGGCCCGTAGTTGTTCGAGCAGTTGGTGATGACCGTATCCATGCCGAAGGTATGGTGATACGCGCGGACGAGAAGATCCGATCCGGCCTTGGAGGCGGAGTACGGCGAGTTGGGCGCGTAGGGGGTGTCTTCGCGAAAAAGGCCCGTGGGTCCCAACGTTCCGTACACTTCGTCGGTGGAGACGTGCAGGAACCGCGCGACGCCCGCGGCGCGGGCGTTCTCGAGCAGGTTCTGCGTTCCCAGCACGTTGGTGATCACGAAGATCTCCGGCCCGGTGATGGAACGATCGACATGGGATTCGGCCGCGAAGTGCACCACGGCGTCAGGCTTGCCGGCGAAGGCCTCCCCCATGGCCGCCTTGTCGCAAATGTCCGCCTTCAGGAAGCGGTAATTCGGGTTCGAGGCGATGTCCGCGAGGTTCGCGGGATTGCCCGCGTAGGTGAGCTTGTCGACGTTGGTGACGTGCCAGTCCGGCCGCTCGGCGAGGACGAGGCGCACGAAATTGCTGCCGATGAAGCCGCAGCCGCCGGTCACGAGAATACGCATGGCGGGACAAGGTACGAATTTCCGGAATCCGCTCCCGCCGCCCGTCCATTCACGCCTCCTTGGGCTTCAGCTTGGCGAGGTGGTACTGCAGGGTGCGGCGCGTGACCCCGAGCTTGGCCGAGGCCTTGCCGCGGTGGTATCCGCAAGCCTCCAGGGCCGAGAGCACGTCGGGCAGGGTGAGCCGCGAGGTGCGCCGGGCGCGGATGTACTCGGGGGACGGCTCCATGACCCGGTCCTCATCCCGCACGCAGCCCTCCAAGGCCTCCTCCCACCCGCCGCCGATCTCGCGGAGCGCCGCGTAGCGCTCGGCGACGTTGCGCAGCTCGCGCACGTTGCCGGGATAGTGATACTGAAGCGCGGCCAAGGGAAGCTCCTCAACCGCCAGGCGGGCGGATTCCTCGTCCAGCTCCGAGAGGAAGCCGCGCAACAGGAAGGGAATGTCCATCGGGCGCTCGCGCAGCGGCGGCAGGCGAAGCTCCAGCACGCGGAGGCGATAGTACAGGTCGCCGCGGAAACGCCCCGCGCGCACTTCCGCCGAAAGGTCGCGATGCGTGGCGCACACCAGCCGGAAGTCCACCGGGATCTCGGAATCGCCGCCCACCGGGCGCACCGACTTCTCCTGCAGCGCGCGCAAAAAGCGCGCCTGCATCTCGAGCGGCATGTCGCCGATCTCGTCGAGGAACAAGGTTCCGCCGTCAGCCTGCCGGATGTGCCCGGGGCGGTCGTTGACCGCGTGCGTGAACGCGCCCCGGCAATGGCCGAAGAGCTCGCTCTCGACGAGCGAAGGAGAGATGGCCGCGCAATTCACCGCCACGAAGGCTCCACCTCGGCGCGGGCTGCGGTCGTGCAGCCAGCGCGCCAGCACCTCCTTGCCCGTGCCGCTTTCTCCATGCAGCAGGATGGGCGACTCGCGGCGCGCCATGGCCTCGGCCATGCGGAGGAGATCCTCCATCGGGGATCCGGGCGCGTGAAGGCCGCGAGGTTCGGGAACAGGGTCGGGGTCAGGTTGGGATTCGGAGTCGGGAACAGAGGTTACGGCCTCGTCCGCGCTCTCGACCGCGAACGGTTCCGCTTCCTCGACGATTTCGATTTCCGGGGCGGACTCCGTCCGGGAAAGCGCGAGCGCGGCTTCATCGGGGGCGCGGCCGTCGGGACTTCCGGAACCCTCGGGACCCTCGGCGCCTTCGGGACGTGTGAGCGGGATCGTGTCTTCCATGCTTCCTCCTGCGCGTCGGAAATGTCGCGCCAAGCGGAAGCTCCATGGAAAATCCGTGCCCGCGCGTCGAACCGCGTTTTTCACGAAACGGACGCGATGCGCGAGGCGCGTTGCGCAAGCAAGTGCAAAAGCGGGATGCGCGAATCGCGCAGGATCTTGCGCTCAGCGCGGCGCGGGTGACACCGTCGAAGCGAACGCCCGCGCCAGGAAATCGCCCACGCGCGCCATCATGTCCTCCGACACGAAGTCGGGGCCGCCGTGGTCGGCGCCTTCCAGGATCGCCAGCTCCGACGACACGCCCGCCGCGCGCATGGCGGCATGCATGCGCCAGGCCTGGGTCACGGGCACGGTGCTGTCGGCGGTTCCGTGGGCGATGAACACGGGAGGATCGTCGGTGGTGGCGTAGGCCGCGGGGCTCGCCCGGCGCGCGAGCACGGGGCAATCGGGCGGCGCGCAGCCCAGGAGCTGTCCCACGGAGGAAGTCCGCTTCCACCGTTGCGGATGATACTCGAGGAAGTCCGTCGGCGCGTAGTACATCACGATGGCGTTCACCCGCGCCGGAGGGACCATCTCCCCGGAATCAACACCCACCTTCCCTTCGAGGCTGTCCGAAGGAGAGCTCAGGCCGAGCACGGCCGCGATCTGTCCGCCCGCCGAGGTGCCCCACGCCACGGCGCGGGCGGTGTCCAGCCCGAGGCTGTCGGCGCGCGCGCGCAGCCAGCGCAGCGCGGCCTTCGCGTCGTGAACCTGCGCGGGCCAAACGGCCCGCGTGCTCAGGCGATAGTCGGCGGCGGCCACCGCGAAGCCCGAGTCGAGCAGCGCCAGCGCCGGACAGGGATCGGCGCGCGAACCGCCGCGCCAACCGCCGCCGTGCAGCCAAAGCACGAAGGGCACACGGAGCGAATCGGGCCGTACGCCCGGCGCCGAATCCGAAGGACCCGAAGCATCCGTGCGCGCGCGCCGTGACGGCGGGAGGTAAAGGTCGAGCTTGAGCTCGATCGAGTCCACGCGCGCATAGGTGAAGGTCGCGTCGGGCCGAGGCTCCACGATGATCCGGGACGCGACGCGAGACGAATCCTGCGCCTGCGTGAGGACGGGAGCGCACGCCAGGATGAATAGCGGCAGAATCGGAATGATCGCTCGAGGCATGCGGCTCCAAAGGATACGGGCGCGACGGACATGGGGACAGGCGGACGAATGGACGCCCGAAGGCCCTCCCTCAACTTACCATTCACCGGCCGCTGGAAACGTCACGCCCGCGCTGCGCCGTAAGCCTGCGCCACCGCTTCGGCCACCGGAACGATTTCGTCAACCGTGTTGCCGGAGCCGAGCGAGAAGCGAAGCGCCGACACCGCCTCCTCCGCCGACCGCCCCATGGCCAAGAGCGCCTCCGAGGGCTTCACCGAACCCGAGGCGCAGGCCGAGCCGGCCGACACCGCGATGCCGCGCAGGTCGAGCGCCGCCACCATCACGTCGCCCCGGGCGCCCGGAAAGGTCGCATGCAAGGTGTTGGGAAGGCGGGGGGCGTCCTTCGCGGTCGCGCGCATCTCCGGGATCCTCTCGCCAAGCGCGCCCTGCAGCGCGTCGCGCAACGCCGCGACGCGCCGGCGCTCGGCGTCGCCGTGGCGGCGCCACCACGCCGCGGCGGCACCGAATCCCGCGATGCCGGGAACATTCTCGGTGCCGCCGCGCAGGGCGCGCTCCTGTCCTCCGCCGCGCAAGAGCGGCTCGACACGGACGCCCTTGCGGAGGTACAGCGCCCCGACGCCCTTGGGCCCGCCGATCTTGTGCGCGGCCAAGGGGGCAAGGTCCACCGGCAGCGCGGCGAGGTCGAGCGGAACCTTGCCCAGCGCCTGGATCAGGTCGCAGAAGAACAGCAGGCCGCGCGCGCGCCGGTCGGCCAGGCGCGCGCCGATCTCCGCCACGGGCTGCAGCGTGCCGATTTCGTTCTGCGCGGCCATCACCACGCAAAGCGCCGTTTCGGGCCGAAGCGCGGCCTCCACGTCCTCCGGGCGCACGACCCCGTCGGGGCCGGGCTTGACCCAGGTGACCTCCCACCCCTCGGCCTCCAAGGCGGAAACCGGCATCTTCACGGCGGAGTGCTCGAAGGCCGAGGCGACGATGTGCCGCCCCCCGGCCGCCCGGTCCTTCGACAGCATCAAGGCGCGCGCCACGCCGAGGATCCCGAAGGCGCAAGCCTCCGTCCCCCCCCCGGTGAAGACGATCTCGTGCGGCGCGGCGCCCGCGAGCGCCGCGACCTCCTCGCGCGCGGTCTCCACCACCGCGCGCGCCGCGCGGCCGGGGGCGTGCAGGCTCGAGGGGTTGGCCCACGCCTCCCCCGCCGCGCGCGTCATGGCCTCGAGGGCGTCGGGAAGCAGGCGCGTGGTGGCGTTGTGGTCTAGGTAGATCATGTGGGAAAAGTAGGTAGGGGAAAAGCGGTGAGTCGGGAGATGGCCGGTGGGTGGTGGGTAGTGGGTGGTGGGTAGTGGGTGGTGGGTGGTGGGGCATTCGTCTCGCTTTCCCACCCTTGTACATTATGCCCCGAACTTTCTGGAGCCCATCATGAAAACCCTCTCCCTCCTCGCCTCCGTCCTCTTTGCGCTCTCGCTCTCTGCCGCGCCTGCGCTCGCCCACGACTCGCTCGAGATCCGCGCGCCCGGTGAAAAGAAGGTCTGCTGCAAGAAGGATGCGGCCGGCAAGGAAAAGGAATGCTGCAAGAAGGGCGAAGACGGAAAGAAGAAGGATTGCTGCAAGAAGGACGGGAAGAAGGCCAAGGGCGAGGCCCGCTCCGAATGCTGCCGCAAGCACGCCGCGGGCGAGCCGCAAGAGTGCTGCAAGAAGCACGAGGCCGG